>NZ_JBHWUI010000036.1:44322-59977 GCF_042737525.1 Kitasatospora sp. NPDC059973
GTACGGGTAGCCGTTCGGCGCCCTGGTCGGCAGCGGGGATGGCGAGGGCGACTGGCCGGGCCGGTCGTAGATCGTGGCGGGGCGGGCGGTGACGGCGATGCCGTTGGCTCCGTCGAAGAACCGCTTGCCCCAGGCGGTCGGCGAGTTCTTGTCGAAGCCGTCGACCAGGTCGAGGTACTCGACGCCGCCGCCGTTGCCGCTCCAGGACCAGCCGATGTAGCCGACCGAGAGGGACTGGGCGGTGGCCATGATGGCGTCCTCGTCGGGGTTGCCGTCGCTGTGGTTGGCGCCGAACTCACCGATCACGATGGGCAGTCCGGCGTTGACGTAGGCGCCGAGGTAGGACTGGACCTCGGCGGCGGTGTCGTAGACGCCGTACATGTGGATCGAGAAGATCGTGTTGCGGTCGGGGTCGGACTGGAAGACCGAGCCGGCGTTGTCGCGCATCGTGTGGGACCAGTCCTGGCCCCAGTTCGGCCCGTCGACCATCAGGGCGTGGTGGAGGCCGGCGGCGCGGATCCTGCTGATCGCGCTCTTGGTGGCGGCGGTCCAGGCGGCGTAACCGCTGTTGCCCCAGGGTTCGTTGGCGATGTTGACGACGACGTAGGCCTCCTGGCCGGCAAGGACGCTCTTGTTGTCCACCCAGAACTGGGCGGCCCGGTCGAGCGTGGTGGCGGCGCCGTCCTCGCCGTAGCCGGTGGCGTCGTGGACCTCCAGCACGCAGATCACCTTGGCGCGCTTGCACTGGTCGATCAGGGTGGCGAGCTCGGCGGAGCCGGTGCGGGTCCAGCGGTCGCCGTTGCTGAGCACGACACGGACGGTGTTGGCGCCCCTGCCCGCGATGTCGGCGATGGCGGTGGTCCGGGTGGGGTACCAGGTGTACGCGTGGTTGACCCCTCGCATCACGAACTGGCTCCCGTTGGCCTCGTACACGCGTCCGTTACTGACGTGGATGCCGGTACCGGTGGCCTGGGCACCGCCCGGGGCGAACCCGAACACCCCGAACAGCAACCCGAAGGCGGCCGCGAGTGCTGCTCCGACCGTCGTGAGCGCTCTGCGGCTCTGCGGCTTGTCCATGGCTCTCCTCAAATCGTTTGTGGGGGCCTGGAGTCGATGGCCTTGACCGACGCGCGGGTACGCGTCGACGCCGTCATCGCCCTCCAGTCGTTCTCGAACGGCCTACCGGTGATGGGGCGTCAGGCCTTCGGGGCGCTCACCAGGGCGAGCCACGCGTCGGCCAGCAGGCGGTGGCCGAGTGGGGTGGGGTGCACGCCGTCGGCCGCGATCAGGGCGGGATCGCCCGCCGTCCGGGCGGCCTGGTTGAGCAAGCCGTCGGCGGCCAGCAGGCCCGCGTCGTGCGCGGCGGCGAGGCGGCGGACGGCCTGGATCCGGGCGTCGAGGTCGGCCCGCCAGCCCCACTGCTCCTCCCGCACGGGCACCAGGAACGGCTCGATCAGCACCAGTCGGGGAGCGCAGTGCCCGGACAGGTCTCCGAGCAGCCGGTGGTAGTCCCGCTCCCACCGGTCGACCGGGCCCGGCAGCCCCCGGTCGTGGCGGCGCCAGGTGTCGTTGACGCCGATCAGGACGGAGACCAGCCCGGGCCGGTGAGCGAGGGTGTCGGCCGGCCACCGCGCGCGCAGGTCCGTGAGGCGGTCGCCGCCCACGCCCCGGTTGAGCACCGCCGGGGTACCGGGGAGCCCGGCGGCGGCCAGCGCGGCGTAGCCGTGGCCGAGGTCTCCGGAGCAGCCGCGGTCGCGGCCGGCCTCGGTGATGCTGTCGCCCTGGAAGAGGACGGTGGTGCGGGGGTGCATGCGGGACTCCTTCCGGAGGGCCCGCCGCCCGGGCTGACGGTCACCGGGCGGCGGGCGGTCAGTGGGTCAGCCCGCCGCGGCCATCGCCTTCGCATGGGCTGCGAAGAGCTGCGCGCCGGCACGGGTGGGGTTGGCCGGGTCGTTGTTCCACATCACCCGGTGGCCGTCGTGGTCGGGGTAGAAGGAGCCGTCGTCGACGCGGGAGGTGAGCAGCCAGAACTGGTCGCCGGCCGCGCCGTTCGCGAGTGCGGCGTCGGTCCAGGCGCGATAGGCGGCGTCGCGGGTCGCGGCGTCGGGGATGTCGCGGGCCGGGTCGATCTGCAGGCCGAACTCCTCGACGACGACGGGTTTGCGGAGCTCGCGGCCGTCGGCGAGATGGTCGGTGATCCAGCGGGTGCCCCATTCGGTGGCGTTGGCGCCGTGCTTCGAGCCGCTGGTCTCCCCCCAGTTCTGCGGGTAGACGTGCACGGTCCCGTAGTCGACGGCGGGCAGCGCCGTGAGCTTGCGCCAGTCGCTGCCCTCGTAGTCGGAGTAGGGATAGTCCGCGTGGCCGGGCTCGCCGTAGAAGCCCTCGTCGCCGACGGCGAGGAGCTGGCGGGGGGCCAGGGCCTTGACGTAGTCGCTCATCTCGCGGGCCCAGCCGAGGAGCGTGGCGCCGGACTTGTCACTGCGGCAGCGCGGCTCGTTGGCGAGCTCCCAGGCCATG
This sequence comes from Kitasatospora sp. NPDC059973, assembly GCF_042737525.1. Classification (NCBI taxonomy): domain Bacteria; kingdom Bacillati; phylum Actinomycetota; class Actinomycetes; order Kitasatosporales; family Streptomycetaceae; genus Kitasatospora; species Kitasatospora sp. NPDC059973. The sequence continues at coordinate 46,840 of NZ_JBHWUI010000036.1, forward strand.
ACGGTGGGGTCGTCGTCGTAGCGCAGCCCGGTGTAGCGGTTGCGGCGCCCGATGACGTGCTTGGCCCAGGCCCGGTAGGCCTTCTTGCAGGTGGCGTCGGTGTAGAAGCGGTCGTGGTGGGGGCCGTCGCCGTAGGAGTCGTCGGGCAGGTCGAGGAACCAGGAGACGTACTGGCGCATGCCGCCGTAGTCGGGCCAGTTGTTGACCAGCGGGAGGACCAGACGGAGACCGAGCCGGCCGGCCTTGTGGACGGCGTAGTCGAGGCTGTCGAAGGCGGCCTCGTCGTACTGGAAGGGCTTGGGCTGGAGGGCTCGGTGGGAGTGGCCGTCGCCGTCGGCGAAGGCCCAGGCGCGGATCACGGTCAGCCCCATCGCGGCGGCGTCGTTCAGCACGGCGTCGATCATGTAGTGGGACTGCTGGTGCAGGTAGTAGCAGTTGGTGCCGCCGAAGCGGAACTTCCGTCCGCTCAAGCGCAGTTCACCGTTTCTGGCGGTGACGAACGAGCGCCGTGCGCCGTCCTCGCTGCCGCGGCCCTGCCGCTGCTCGTCGTCCTGGCCGGCGCCAGTGGTGGCGGAGGCGGCGACGCCGAGCAGCGGGGTGGCGGCGACGCCGAGGGCGACGGCGCCGAGCAGGGTGCGGCGGCCGGTGGTGCGGGGCTGGTCGTTCACGGGTCTCCTCCGGACAAGCGGCGGGTGGGATGGTGCCTGGGGACGTGAGGGTCCGGTCAGCGGGCCCGCGGGACCTTGGCGCGGAACAGGGTGGCGTCACCGTCCAGCCGGACGGGTCCGCCGGCAGCGGGCAGGTAGGCGGACCGGCCGGGTCCGAGGGCGGGCCCGCCGTCGACCCGGGCGGTGCCGCGGACGCAGAGCAGGATCTGCGGTCCGTCGTCCGCGATCCGCAGGGGCGCTCCGAGTTCGATGCGGGAGAGGCTGAACTCCTCGGCGGGGGTGAGGAACTCGAGCTCTTCGGGCCCGACGGGGACGGCGGGGACGTGCTGCGGCGCGGTGGGACGGAAGTCGACCACGGCGGCCAGTCCGGCGGTGTCGACGTGCTTGGGGGTGAGGCCGCAGCGCAGCACGTTGTCGGAGTTGGCCATGATCTCGACGCCGAGGCCGTGCAGGTAGGCGTGCGGAACACCGGCGTCCAGGTAGAGGGCCTGGCCCGGGCCCAGCCGGACGTGGTTGAGGAGCATCGCGGCGAGGATCCCCGGGTCGCCGGGGTGGTCGAGGGCGGCGCCCCGGTAGGCGGCCCAGGTGGCCGCGTCCGGGTCGGCACCGGAGGCCAGGTCCGCCAGGGCGGAGGGGAGTTCGGCGGCGGCCTGCTCTCCCCTGGTCCGGTCCTCGGCGAGTGCGCCGGTCAGCACGGTGCGCAGTGCCTGGTCAGCGGGGGCGGTACGCAGCTGCCGGATCCAGGGGTCCAGTACCGGCAGTGCCAGCCGCTCCCAGAGCGCGGCGGTGGCCCTCGGGTCGCGGAAGCCGCAGAGTGCCTCGAAGTCGCTCAGTGCGCAGATCAGTTCGGGCTTGTGATGGCGGTCGCGGTAGATCCGGTGCGGGGCGTCCAGCGGGATGCCGGCGGCCTGCTCCCCGTCGTACCCGGCCGTCGCCTGGGCGGTCGTCGGGTGGACCTGCACGGAGAGGGCGTGGTCGGCGGCCAGGAGCTTCAGCAGGAAGGGCAGGCGGGGTCCGAAGCGGCCGGCCACCCGGCCGCCGAGCTCGTGCTGCGGATCCCGGGTGATGACGGTGTCCAGGCCTTCGCTGCCGTGGCCGCGGTCGATCCGGGCGGGAGCGCCGGGGTGGGCGCCCATCCACAGCTCGGCCTCGGGTACGCCGGTGGGCCGGCGGCCCGTCAGTTCGGCGAGCGCGGTGGTGGACCCCCAGCTGTAGTGGCGGATGGGAGTGGTGAGCAGGTCGGCGGTCATGTCGGTGCTCCGGTGTGCGTGGTCCCCGACCCGTCCCCGGGCCTCCTCACCCTCACGAGGAGTCGGGGACGGGTCGGGAGTCTGTGGGAGGGAGTCAGCGGGCCGGTGGCCCGCTGCTGCCGCGCGGCACCAGGACAGGGGTGGAGGCCGGGCCGGTGGGCGGTCGCTGGTGCTCGATGACGTCGAACAGGGTGCGGGCGACGAGGGCTCCGTAGCCGTGGACGTCGTGGCTCATCGCGGACAGCGGGGGGTGGGTGAGCCGGCACAGCTGGGAGTCGTCCCAGGCGATCAGCGACAGGTCGGTGGGTACCCGGAGGCCGAGTTCGGCGGCGACGGCGATGCCGGCCACGGCCATGATGTCGTTGTCGTAGATGATCGCGGTGGGGCGGTCGGCGGAGGCCAGCAGCATCCGGGTGGCCCGGGCGCCGGCCCGGCCGGAGAAGTCGGTGGGCAGGCTGCGCGGCGGCTCCAGGCCGAGCTGTTCGGCGACGGCCTCCAGCGCCCGGGTACGAATGGCGGTGTGGCCGAGTGCCGGGTCGCCGCCGACCCGGGCCAGCCGGCGGTGGCCGAGCATCGCCAGGTAGCGGACAGCGTCCTCGACGGCGGCGCAGTCGTCGGTCCAGACGGCGGCCAGCGTCCCGCCGGCGAGCGTCGGGTGGCCGGCCGCCACGGCGGGCAGGCCGAGCGCGGCTGCCGCCGGGACACGGGGGTCGGCCTCGGTGAGGTCGACCAGGACGGCGCCGCCGACGCGGCGGGCGCGCCACCAGGTGCGGTGCACGGCGATCTCCTGCTCGCGATCGCGCACCAGGCGCAGCAGCAGGGTCGCCGAGCGCTCCGCCAGGACGCTCTCGATGCCGGAGATGAACTCCATGTAGAAGGGTTCCAGGCCGAGTTGGTGCGCCGGGCGGGCGAGGACCAGTCCGACGGTCTCGCTGCCGGGGGCCCGCCGGGCCAGGCTGCGGGCGGCTCGGTCGGGCACCCAGCCGAGTTCTTCGGCGGCGGCCCGGATCCGCTGCCGGGTGGGCGCGGACACCCCGGGCCTGTCGTTGAGGGCCAGTGATACGGCGCCGGCGGAGACACCCGCGCGGGCGGCGACGTCGCGGATGGTGACGCGTACGCTCATCGCCGTGCCCTCCCGGCGGTGCTCCGGGCCGCGTTCCGGGCCGGCGGCACCGCGGCGCGGGTGCGGTGCCGCCGGACCGTCGCCCCGGGGAGCCGGTTCACTTGCTGGAGCCGGCGGCGAAGCCGGCGTAGATCAGGCGCTGGAGGGCGAGGAAGACCACCAGCGTGGGCAGGATGACCAGGATGGTGCCGGCGGAGATGATCTCCCAGTTGACGCCGAACGGTCCCTGGAAGCGGAACAGTGAGGTGGAGATGGTGCCCAGGTCGCTGGAGGGCATGTAGAGGAAGGGGATGAAGAAGTCGTTGTAGACGGTCACGCCCTTGACGATCACCACGGTGGCGATGGCGGGCTTGAGCATCGGCAGGATGATCCGCCAGTAGATCGTGAAGCTGTTGGCACCGTCGAGGCGGGCGGCTTCGTCGAGGGAGACCGGGATGGAGCGGATGAACTGCAGGAAGATGTAGATCGAGATGATGTCGGTGCCGAGGTAGAGCAGGATCGGCGCCCAGCGGGTGTTGAACGCGCCCAGGTTGTCGATGATCTGGAAGGTCGCCACTTGGGTGGTGACGCTGGGCACCAGGCTCGCCAGCAGGAAGAGCGCCATGACGAGCTTCTTCAGCCGGAAGTCGAAGCGGTCGATGGCGAAGGCGGTCATCGAGCCGATGACCACCGTGCCGGTCACCGAGACCAGCAGGATGAAGGTGGTGTTGAGGAAGGCGGGCAGCATCTTGCCCTGGGTGAAGGCGATGTGGAAGTTCTCGAAGTTGAGCCAGTTGCCCGGCAGGTCGAGCGGGCCGGTGTCGAGGGCCTCCTGACGGGTCTTCAGGGCGGTGAACATGATCACCACGAGCGGGATCAGCACGACGGCGCCGGCCAGGACCAGGGAGAGGTACTTGGCGCCGCCGGCGGCGGCGGACCGGGCGTGGATCCTCCCCGCGGCGCGGGGGTGCCGCGCGGGGGTGACGGGGTCGGTGGTCACGACAGTTCCACCCTCTCCTCCGGCACCAGGCGGCGCTGGATCCAGGTGACGAGCAGGATCAGGACGAGCAGGACGACGGCGCTGGCCGAGGCGAGGCCGTACTTGTCGAACTTGAAGGCCATGTTGATGCTCTGGATGACGAAGGTCTGCGAGCCGTTGGCGCCGCCGGTCATGATGTAGGGGATCTCGAAGACGGCCAGCGAGCCGGAGACGGCGAGGATCGCGCTGAGACTGATGACGGGCTTGATGCTGGGCGCGATGATGTGGCGGAACTGCTGCCAGCGGTTGGCGCCGTCGAGCGCGGCCGCTTCGTAGAGGTGGGGCGGGATGGACTGGATGGCGCCGAGGAACAGCACCAGGTTCAGGCCGGTGTAGCGCCACACCGACACGCCGGCCAGCGACGTGTTGACCAGGTCCGGGTCACCCATCCAGAGGTGCTCGCCGTGGACACCGAGGAGCGCGAGCAGGGAGTCCAGGGTGCCGTGCGGCCGGAAGAAATAGAGGAAGACGAAGCCGATCGCGACGCCGTTGATCAGGTACGGGAAGAAGAGGATGCCCTTGAAGAAGTTCCGGAACCTGGTGTCGAAGCTCAGCACGGTGGCGAAGTAGAGCGCCAGGCAGATCTGCACCACCGCGGCGATCAGGTAGACGCCGCTGACCAGGAACACCTTGAACAGCTCGGGGCGGGTGAACAGGTCGGTGTAGTTCTCGAACCCGACGTTGTTCTTCTCCGGGCTGATGCCGTCCCAGTCGGTGAAGCTGTAGCCGATCATGTCGCCGATCGGCAGGTAGGTGAAGGTCACCAGCAGCCCGAGCGGCACCAGCAGGTAGAGCCACGGGGTGAACCACCAGTGCCTGCGGACGCCCTCGCGCCGGGCGACGCGGTCCCGGACACCCTTGCGCCGGGCGACGCGGCCCCGGTCGGCCGGGGCGGCGGCGAGGGTGGTCCGCGCGGGGGGCTTTCCGGTGCCCCGGTCCCTCTGCAGTGCAGTCATCTTCGTTCCTTCGTAGGTCCTGGCGTCCGGTGAGCGGCACGGCCCGGCCCCGATGTCAGAGCGGGTGGGCCCGGGCCGCGCCGCTCGGTCCCGTGGGTCAGCCGACCGTCTTCTGCGACTCGGACCACTTCTTGTTGAGCTCGGCGAAGTAGCTCTTCTGGTCGCCGGCGGCGGCGCCGCGGGCGATGTCGACCAGCTTCTGCCGGTAGTCCGGGGCGTCCAGGTTGATCTCCGCGCCCTTGTCGATCTTCTTGACCGCGGCCAGCTTCTCCTGGTCCTGGCTGATCATCCGCACGCCCTTCTCGATGAACGGCTTGAGCGCGCCGGGGAGTTCGGTGCCCTTGACGGAGGAGATGCCCTGCTCGTCCTGAGCGGCACCGGACTTGTTGACGAACCAGTCGATCCAGGCCCGGGCCGCTTCCTGGTTCTTGGAGTGCTTGTTGATCGCGTACTTGTAGTCCGGCTGCAGGACGGTGCACGGAGTGCCGGTCGTCGAGGGGAAGGGCATGTAGCCGATGTCGTCCGGGTTCGCGCCGGCCTTGGAGGCGGCATCGCGCACCTGCGCGATGGACCAGGAGCCGAGGTACATCGACCCGACCTTGCCGGTGGCCAGCAGGACCTTCGAGTTGTCCCAGTTGGTGGTGGTCGGGTCCTCCTCGGAGAGCTTCTCGTGGACGACCGAGTACAGCAGGCTGTCGATGGTGAAGATGTCGTTGCCGCCGGTCCACGGCAGCGGTGTGGTGGCCATGGCGTCCTTGGCCCCGGGGTCGCAGCTCGGGGAGCTGACCGCGTCGGTCCACTGCCGCAGCGGCCAGCCGTCGTGGTAGTTGGTGTAGTACGGGGTGGCGGCGCCCTTGGCCTTGAGGGCCTTCAACGCGGTGACGAACTCCTCCGGCGTCTTCGGCCACTCGGTGACGCCGGCGTCCGCCCAGACCTTCTTGTTGTAGACGAAGCCGGTCACCGTGCCGTAGTTGGCGATGCCGTAGACCTTGCCGGCCACCGTCGAGTAGTCGGTCCACTGGTACTGCTTCGACAGCTCGGCGGCCTCGCCCAACGGCGAGAAGAAGTGGGGGAACTGGGCGATGGACAGGTCCGAGGGGATCGGCAGCACGTCACCGTAGTTCTCGGTGTTCATGCGGATCTTGACTTCGCCCTCGTAGTCCTTCATCCCCTCGAACTTCACCTTGACGTTCGGGTAGACCTTCTTGAACTCGGCGGCGTACTTGTCCAGGATGCCCTCGCCGAGCTGGTCCGTGCGGTTCGTCAGGACCGTGATCGAGCCCGACACCTTGGCCGGGTCGGCGTTGACCGTCGGGACCGAGGAAGCGCCGTCGCCGCCGTTGCTGCTACACGCCGTGAGCACCACCGTGGTCGCGGCCGCGACGGCCACCCATCCTCTTCGCATCTCGCTCATCCTTCGTGCTGATCGTCTTGTGACACGGGGGAGGCAACATCCAGCAGGCCTGGCCGGTCTCCCTGGCTGCTGGACGCTTAACGTAGACGTCACTTCGCCGTCATGTCCATAGAGCGGTCAACATTGATATCCACCAGTTCTGTGTCCAATCAAGGTGCTCTTTACTAAAATATTGCCTAACAAGATATCGAATCGTCCTTGATGCCCCGATCCCGACCGGCGTGCGCTGGACAACGTTGTCGCAGTGGATCAGAATCACCGGGATCGCCCCGGCGGCGCCCCGTCCAGCACTGCGGCGCCCCCTGTCACCCCTGCGGAGAAGTTACAATGAGTTACGATATGGCCGCTCCCGCAACGACACCCGGACCTGCTGGGCCGGCCCCGGGCGGCGCCCTCGCGGGACCGCTGATCGCGGCTGTCGACATCGGTGGCACCAAGATCGCCGGCGGCCTGGTCGACACCGACGGCACACTGCTCCACCAGCTCCAGGTGCCCACCCCCGCCGACGGTGACCGGCACGAGCTGATGGCCGCCGTCGACCACGTCCTCGACGACCTCGCCCGCCTCCCCGCCTGGCAGCACGTCCGGGCCCTCGGCATCGGCAGCGCCGGCCCCGTCGACATCGCCGCCGGCACCGTCAGCCCGGTCAACCTGCCCGGCTGGCGCGGTTTCCCGCTGCGCTCCGAGGCCGCCGTGCACCCCGCCGTCCGCGGCCTTCCGGTCGTGCTCGGCGGCGACGCCGTCGCCATGACCGCGGCCGAACACTGGCGCGGCGCCGCCCGCCCCTTCCGCAACGCACTGTGCCTGGTGGTCTCCACCGGCGTGGGCGCCGGGCTGGTGCTCGACGGCCGCCTGCACACCGGCGCCACCGGCAACGCCGGGCACCTCGGCCACATCAGCGTCGACTACCGGGGCCGCCCCTGCCCCTGCGGCTCCCGCGGCTGCCTCGAAGGACTGGCCTCCGGCACCGCCATCGCCCGCACCGCCGCGGAACTCGGCTGGCGGCCCGGCCCGGACGGCGTCGCCACCGCGGGCGCGGTCGCCGTCGCCGCCCGGGCCGGCGACCCGCTCGCCCTGACCGCCTACGACCGCGCCGCCCTGGCGCTGGCTGCCGGGATCGCCGCCACCGCCACCCTCGTCGAGATCGAGGCCGCGGTGATCGGCGGCGGCGTGGCCAGGGCCGGCTCCGTCCTCTTCGACCCGCTCACCCGCCACCTCGCCTCGTACGCCACCCTGTCCTTCGCCCGCGGACTGAGCCTGGTGCCCGCGCACCTGGGCACCGACGCCGGCCTGGTCGGCGCCGCCGCCCTCGCCCTCCCGGCCCTGCCCGCCCACCGCTGACGCCCTTGGCCTTCCCGCCGACCCGCCGGACGACGGCGCCGACCCGCCGGACGCCGGCGCCGACCCGCCGGACGACGGCGCCGTCCCGCGCCGGCCCTGCCCTCCGAACCCGGATCCCCACCCGCCCGACGGCCCGGGGATCGGCGGAGAAGGCCCCGCCGCCCGCGAGATGAGCCGCGGGCACGCGGCGGTCCGCCGGCCGGGCGACCTGACAGGATGTACCGGGAACGCGTGCACGCGCGTCGCCGGGCCACCAGCCGTCGGAGGGGAACAGCATGCAGCACCGGGTGACGATCCGAGACGTCGCCGCCCGCGCCGGGGTCTCCGCCGGCGCCGTCTCGCTCGCCCTCAACGACCGGCCCGGCGTCTCGCAGGAGACCCGCCGCCGCATCACCGAAGCCGCCCGCGAACTCGGCTGGTCCCCCAATCTCGCCGCCCGTTCACTGGCCCGCGGCCCCCGGGTGCACACCATCGGCATGGCGATCAGCCGCGACGCCGTGGCCGAGGGTCTCGACGCCCTCCACATGGCGCTCATCGGCGGCATCGAGAACGTCCTGTCGGAACGCCCCTGCTCCCTGCTGCTCCACCTCACCGCCAGCAGGGAGATGGAGATCGCCCTCTACAAGCAGTGGTGGCAGTCCGGCCAGGTCAACGGAGCGGTGCTGACCGGGGTGACCGCGGACGACCCCCGGATCGAGCCGACCCACCGTCTGGGCATGCCGGTGGTCGCCGTCACCCACCCGGACCACAGCGGGCCCTTCCCGGCGGTCTGGATGGACGAAGCGGCGGCGATCACGGAGGCCGTGCGCTACCTCGCCGTCCTGGGGCACCGCCGGATCGCGCACATCACGGGCCCGGCCAGGCTCGGCAGCGCGCTGGTCCGCTCGCGGGCGTTCGAGGACGTCGCCGTCGAACTGTCTCTCCAGGACCACCGCCACGTGCCCACCGACCTGTCCGCGCACCAGGGCGCCAGAGCCACCCGGGAACTGCTCGCCTCCGATCGGCGGCCGACCGCGATCGTCTACGACAACGACATCATGGCCGTGGCCGGCCTGTCGGTCGCCGCCGAGTTGGGCCTGCGGGTCCCCGAGGACGTGTCGCTCGTCGCCTGGGACGACTCCGACCTGTGCCAGATCACCAGGCCCGGACTGTCCGCCCTCAGCCACGATCCGTTCGCGTTCGGCTCCGAGATCGCGCGGTGCCTGCTCGAACTGCTGGACACCGGACGGGCCGATTCCCGCATTCCCGGTACGCCCGTCCTGGTCCCGCGCGGTACCACCGGCCCGCCGCCGCGCCGGCCGTGAGCCCTGCCCGTGCTCAGGGCCGGGCCGCTCGGACGCGTGGTGCGGCGGTGCTTCCGCGGGGTGTCAGCTGCGGGGCGGTGTCTTCGTAACCGCCGCTCTTCTGCCCCGAGATCAGCGCCAGCAGAGTCCGGGCGGCGTGCGCGCCGTAGGCGTGGATGTCCCGGGTCAACGCGGTCAGCGCGGGCCGTACCACCTGGACGAGTGGGGAGTCGTCCCAGGCGACGATCGACAGGTCCCCGGGCACCTGGAGTCCGATCTCCTGCGCGACCGACAGGCCGGCCACGGCCATGATGTCGTTGTCGTACAGGATCGCGGTGGGCCGGTCGGGGGTGAGCAGCAGACGCCGCGTCGCCCGCGCACCCTCCACGCCGGTGTAGTCGGTGTGGACGACCGGCGCGGCCTCCAGCCCCAACTCCCGGCACACGGTGGTGAAGGCCACGTCACGCAGTGAGGTGTGCACCAGGCCGGTGAGCCCGGCGACCCGGCCGACCCGGTGATGGCCCAGCGCCGCGAGGTACTCCAGCGTCTCGCGGATCGCCGCGGCGTCGTCGGACCACACCGGGGTCAGGCCACCCGAGCCGGACGGGTGACCGATGACGACCGTCGGCAGGCCGAGCTCCTCCAGGGCCGGCACCCGCGCGTCGTCCTCCCGCAGGTCCACCAGAATCGCACCGTCGATCTGCCGCTCGCCCCACCAGCGCCGGTACGCCTCCAGTCCGCGTTCGTGGTCGGAGACCACCTGGAGCGCCAGCGAATAGGAGGCGTCGGACAGGATGTTCTCGATCCCACCGATCAGCTCCATGAAGAACGGCTCGGTCCCCAGCATCCGGGCCGGACGCGCCAGCGCCAGACCCACCGCCGATGACTTCGCCCCGCTCAGCGCCCGGGCGGCGCTGTTGCGCACGAACCCGATCTCCTCGGCGACCTCCGCGATCCGGGCCCGGGTCGCCTCCGAGACGCCCGGCTGGCCGTTGAGCGCGTTCGAGACGGAGACCTTCGACACGCCGACGATCTTGGCGATGTCGGCGATCGTCGGCCGTCGCCCGGCCGGACGCTGCTGCGGGGACACCTGATCCACGAGGACCCTTCTGAACGGCTGGGGCAGACCTTGCGCCCCCAAGCTACTACGGGCCCGGGCGTCCGCAGAAGCCGCCCCGGGATGCTCGGGGCAACCGGTTAACCAGCGGTTGACAGCGAGCAGGTGCCAACAATGGCGCCATTGGAGTGAAGCGGTTAACTCGACGAGCGCCGTAGCCGGACGCGCCGGCGGCCGCCTCGGCGCGACCGCCGCCGACTCCGGTCGCGCCCCCGCGGTCGGAGATGGCGCGCCGGTGCGGCTCAGCAGGCGGCCTGCCGCACACCAGTGATCGACCGCAGCTGGCGAACCGGTAAAGGAACGGCACTTAACTCCACGCTCACCGTCAACGATCGGCGAGCTCCCGTAGGCTCGATGGCCAGCCCCAGCAGGGACTTCATCGCTCGACTGGGCCCAGAAACCTCACCTAACCGGTTTATGGACAGGTTCAGTAGGAGGGGCTACGGTTGCTCCCACCCGCCTTCGGAACCACCCCCACAGCGAATGGAGCCGAACGATGAAGGACGTCACCCAGCTCGACCAGGGCTGGGCCCTGCACCACGCGGGGAGTCGGCTCCCCGCCGCCGTGCCCGGCTGCGTCCACACCGATCTGCTGGCCGCCGGCCTGACCCCGGACCCGTTCCTGGAGGCCAACGAGACCGACGTCGCCTGGGTCAGCCGCCAGGACTGGACCTACACCCTGGACCTGCCCGACCACGGCACCCGGCACGAGCGCACCGACCTGGTCTTCGAAGGGCTCGACACCGCCGCCACGATCACCCTCGGCGGCACGGAACTCGGCTCCACCCGCAACATGCACCGCGGCTACCGCTTCGACGCCACCCGCCTGACCGGCGAGCTGGCGGTGCGCTTCACCAGCGCCTACCGGGAGGCCGAGCGGGTGCGCGCCCTGGTCGGCGACCGCCCCAACGTCTATCCGGAGCCGTTCCAGTACATCCGCAAGATGGCCGCGAGCTTCGGTTGGGACTGGGGCCCGACCCTGCCCGGCGCCGGCATCTGGCGACCGGCCCGGATCGAGCGCTGGTCCACCGCCCGACTGGCCCGGGTGCGCCCGCACACCACCGTCAACGGCACCACCGGCACCGTCGAACTCCACCTCGACCTGGAGCGCACCACCACCGGCGCGGCCCGCGAGCTCACGGCCACCGCCACCATCGGCGACCACACCGCCACGGTCGCCCTCCCGGGCGGCCAGGACACCGCCGTCATCGTCCTGGACCTCCCCGACCCCGCGCTCTGGTGGCCGCGCGGCTACGGCGACCAGGCCCTGTACGACCTCGACGTGACGCTCGCCGACGCGCAGGGGCCGCTCGACAGCTGGCACCGCCGCGTCGGCTTCCGCACCATCGAGCTCGACACCTCCGACGACGAACACGGCAGCGGCTTCACCCTGGCGGTCAACGGCGTCCGCCTGTTCGTCCGGGGCGTCAACTGGATCCCCGACGACACCCTGGTCAGCCAGGTCACGCCCGAACGCTACCGGGAGCGCCTCACCCGCGCCGCCGAGGCCAACGTCGACCTCGTGCGGGTCTGGGGCGGCGGCATCTACGAGGACGAGGCCTTCTACGACACCTGCGACGAACTCGGCCTGATGGTCTGGCAGGACTTCCTCTTCGCCTGCGCCGCCTACCCGGAGGAGCAGCCGCTGCGCGGCGAGATCGAGGCCGAGGCCCGCGAGAACGTCGTCCGCCTCATGCCGCACCCCTCACTCGTGCTGTGGAACGGCAACAACGAGAACCTCTGGGGCTTCCGCGACTGGGGCTGGGAGACCGAACTCGCCTCGGCCTCCTGGGGCGAGGGCTACTACCTCGGCGTGCTGCCCCGCATCGTCGCCGAACTCGACCCCACCCGCCCCTACACGGCCGGCAGCCCCTGGTCCGGCAGCTGGGACCACCACCCCAACGACGTCGACCACGGCACCCACCACTCCTGGGAGGTGTGGAACCGCCAGGACTACGCCGAGTACCGGGCCACCGTCCCCCGCTTCGTCGCCGAGTTCGGCTGGCAAGCCCCGCCCGCCCACGCCACCCTGCGCCGCGCCCTGCCCACCGAAGAACTGGCCGCCGGCTCCCCCGGCATGCTCCACCACCAGAAGGCCGAGGACGGCAACGGCAAGCTCGACCGCGGCGTCGAGCGCCACTTCGACCTCCCCGCCGACTTCGACCGCTGGCACTACCTCACCCAGGTCGTCCAGGCCCGCGCCGTCGCCGCCGGCATCGAGCACTGGCGCTCCCACTGGCCCCGCTGTGCGGGGACCGTCGTCTGGCAGCTCAACGACTGCTGGCCGGTCTCCTCCTGGGCCGCCATCGACGGCGACGGCCGCCTCAAGCCGCTCTGGTACGAGCTGCGCCGCGTCTTCGCCGACCGACTCATCACCATCCAGCCGACCACCGACGACGCCGCCCCGACCCTCGCCCTGGCCAACCAGGCAGCCCAGCCCTGGCACACCGTCGTCACCCTGCGCAGGGTCTCCGCCGACGGCACCACCACCACGACGACCGAACTGCCGGTGACCGTCGAAGCCCGCTCGGTGCTGCGCCTGCCGGTACCGAACGCGCTGGCGCCGACGGCCGGCTCGACCAAGGAGTTCCTGGCCGCCGACGCCGACGACCTGCGTGCGGTGCACTTCCCGGTACCGGACAAGCACTTCGACTACGCGCGGCCCGAGTTCGACGTGACCGTGGAGCCGGTGGCCGGCGACGACACGGCCCTCGACATCGTGGTCACCGCCCACACCCTCGTCCGCGACCTGCTGCTGCAGGCGGACCGGCTGGCGCCCGACGCGGTCGCCGACCGAGGCCTCCTGACCCTGCTCGCGGGCGAGCGGGCCCGGATCCGGATCACCGGAGCGCCCGGTGTCGACGCCGACACCGCCCGCACCGCCCTGTACTGCGTGGAACCCGCGTGACCAGGTCCACCTGACGCGCCGCTGGCGGCTCGCTGCTGCCGGGCTCCCACCGCCGGCAGC
>NZ_JBHWUI010000037.1:0-59822 GCF_042737525.1 Kitasatospora sp. NPDC059973
GCCCGGGGGTCGCCCCCCGGACCGCCGCCGCCTGCCCTCACCGGCCGTCCGGCTCGTACCGCCGGCCCGGCGCGTACGGTCCGCCGGCCGCCGTGGCTGCCGGTCGGGCCGTCCGGCCGCCAGGCTCAGCTCAGGCCGTTGGCCTTCAGCCACTCCTTGGCCACGGCGGACGGGTCCTCCTTGTCCACCGCGACCTTCTTCATCAGCGTCGCCAGGCCGTCGGTGCTGAGCTTGGCCGACACGGCGTTCAGCGCGGCGACGGCGGGGGCGTCGACGGCCGTCTTGTTCACCAGCGGGGTGATGTTCTGCGCGCCGAACAGGTGCTTCGGGTCGGCCAGCGGGACGAGCTTCAGCTGGGCGATCTTCGGGTCGGTGGAGAAGACGTTGCCGACCTGGATCGAGCCGTCCTTGATCGCGTTGGCGGTGGTCTCGCCGGTCGGCTTCCACTCCTTGAAGGTCAGCCCGTAGACATCCTTGAGCGGCTGCTCCTGGCGGGTCTTGAACTCCGGCGGGCCGCCGATGGTGAACTCGCCCGCCTTGGCGGCCAGGTCCTCGATGCTCTTCAGCTGGTACTTGTCGGCGCTCTCCTGGCTGATGCTCAGGGTGTCGTTGTCCTCGGCGGGCGAGGAGTCCAGGATGGCCAGCGAGGCGGGCAGCGTCTTCGCCAGTTCGGCGTTGACCTCGTCCTTGGTCGCGGCCGGCTTGCCGCCGAGGTAGGAGAGCAGCGCGCCGTTGTACTCGGGCAGCACGGTCAGGCTGCCGTTCTGGAGCTGCCCGTAGAGCACCTCGCGGCTGCCGATGTTGAACTTCTCCTCGACCTTGACGCCCTTGGCCTTCAGCGCCTGCGAGTAGATCGAGCCGAGCAGCACGTTCTCGGGGAAGTTGGCCGAGCCGACCACCACGGTCGAGCCCGAGCCACCGGTCGTCGCGCCGGCCGGGGCCGAGGCGCCGCCGCCGAGCGGGTCGCCGCCGGAGGAGGAGCAGGCGGTGGCGCCGAGGGCGAGCGCGGTGACCGTACCGAGGAGCAGGGCCCGGCGGCCGCTTCGGCGGCGTGCGGATGTCGACATGGTGATTGGTGTCCTTTCGGGACGGCAGATGCTCGGTGGGACGAGCGGGACAAGCCTGCGGAGCGGGATCAGGGGGACTCGCGCGAGGAGCGGGCGCGGCGCTGGGCGCGCAGCCCGGGCGGGAGCGCGTAGCGGGCGAGCAGCGCGAAGAACAGCTGGGCGCCGACCGCGAGCAGCACCACGAGCAGCGCGCCGCCCACCGTCACGGCGTAGTTCCGGGTGGCCAGCCCGTCCATCACGTACCGGCCGAGCCCGCCGAGGCCGACGTAGGCGGCGACCGTGGCCGTCGCGACCACCTGGACGGTCGCGGTCCGGAAGCCGGCCAGCAGGGTGGGCAGCGCGGACGGCAGGCAGACCTGCCGCAGCACCTGCGGGTGGGTCAGCCCGACGCCGCGCGCCGCGTCCCGGACGTCCGGATCGGTCCCGCGCACCCCCTCCACGGCGGCGACCAGCAGCGGCGGCGCGGCGAGCGCGACCAGTGGGACCAGCACGGCCGTGTCGCCGACCCCGGCGAGCAGCACCGCGAGCGTCACCAGGCCGAGCGTCGGCAGCGCGCGGGCGGCGCCGGCCAGCGAGGTGACGGCGGTGGCGCCGCGGCCGGTGTAGCCGATCAGCAGGCCGAGCGGCACGGCCAGCAGGGCCGCGAGGAGCAGGGCCTCGCCGGAGAGCACCAGGTGCTCGGTCACGCGGTGCACGATCGAGTCCGGGCCGCTGCGGCGGTCCGGGGAGGAGAAGAAGTCCCCCAGCCAGGAGAGCCAGTTCATCGGCCGGCCCCCTTCTCCCGAACGGCCCAGGGCGCGAGCACCCGCCGGGCGCCGACCAGGAGCAGGTCCACGGCCAGCGCCAGCGCGGCGATCAGCACGATGCCGGCCACGATCGGGGTCGGGAAGGTGCGCTGGAAGCCGTCGATGAAGAGGTAGCCCAGCCCGCCGCGTCCGACCAGGGCGCCGACGCTCGCCAGCGAGATGCTGGAGACCGCGGCGACTCGCAGGCCGGCGACCAGGTACGGCACGGAGGCGGGCAGTTCGACGGCCGTCAGCCGGTGCCACGGCCCGTAGCCCATCGCGGTGGCCGCCTGGCGGACCGAGTCGGGGACGGCGTGCAGGCCGTCCACGGTGGTGGGCAGCAGGACGGCGACCGCGTAGAAGGTCAGCGGGATCATCACGGTGGCCTGGGTGGCCAGCCCGGTGTAGGGGATGAGCACCACGAAGACCGCCAGCGAGGGCAGCGCGTAGACGACGTTGAAGACGGCGGCCAGCGGCTGGTAGAGCCGGGGGTGGCGGGCGCAGGCCAGGCCGAGCGGGACGGCCAGCAGCAGGCCGATCAGGACCGGGAGCAGCGCGATCACCGCGTGGTCGGCGAGCAGGTCGCCCAGGTAGCCGAGGTGGTCGCCGATCCAGTACCACCGGACGATCGGTTCATCGTCCACCGGTGGCTCCGTCGGTCGCGTCCTCGTCCACCTCGCCCGCCCCGGGCGTGTCGTAGGCCTTGACCATCGCTATCTCCTCGGCCCTGGGACCGGGCGCGGCCGCCAGGGCGGTCAGGACGGCCTCCCGGCTCGCCGTGCCGGTGGCCCGGCCCTCGGCGTCCAGGGCGACCGCGACCCCGGCGGGGGAGAGGACGGCGGCGTCCAGCGCGGAGCGCAGGGTGTCCGCCTGCGGGTGGTACCCGGCGACCGGGTGCAGCGCGGCGGCCGGGGCGTCCCGGTCGATCCAGCCGATCGGGCGGCGCTCGTCGTCCAGCGTCAACTCCCACCGGCCGTAGCGCAGTCCGTCGGCCACCGGGCGGACGGTGACGGCGGTGGCCGGCCGCAGGCCGAGCCCGCGCAGCCCGCGGTCACGGCCGAGGAAGGCGGCGACCTCGGCGTCGGCGGGCGCGGTGAGCAGCGTGTGCGGGTCGGCGAGCTGGGCGATCCGGCCCTGCTCGCGCAGCACCACGACCTGGTCGCCGAGCCGGATGGCCTCCTCGATGTCGTGCGTGACGAAGAGGACCGTCTTGTGCAGTTCGGACTGCAGCCGCAGCAGCTCGTCCTGGAGCCCGGCCCGCACCACCGGGTCGACGGCGCTGAACGGCTCGTCCATCAGCAGCACCGGCGGATCGGCGGCCAGCGCCCGGGCCACGCCGACCCGCTGCTGCTGGCCGCCGGAGAGCTGGAACGGGTACCGCTTGCCGGTCTCGGGCGCGAGCCCGACCAGCTCCAGCAGCTCGGCGGCCCGGGCCCGGGCCCGCTTCTTGTCCCAGCCGAGCAGGTAGGGGACGGTGGCGATGTTGTCGATCACCTTGCGGTGCGGGAAGAGGCCGGCCTGCTGGATCACGTAGCCGATGCCGCGGCGCAGCTTGGCCGGCTCCAGCTCGGCGACGTCCGTGCCGTCCAGGAGCACCCGGCCCGAGGTCGGCTCCACCATCCGGTTGACCATGCGCAGCAGGGTCGTCTTGCCGCAGCCGGACGGGCCGACCAGCACCGTCGTCCGGCCGGTGGGCACATCGAGGTCCAGGCCCCCGACGGCGATGGTGCCGTCGGGATGGCGCTTGCCGGCGCCGTCGAATCTGATCACGGGGAGTTTCCTCTGTCTCGGTGCCGCCCGGTGGTGGCGCCGATGGTGTCGGTCTGTCGGTCGTGGCGGTTTGTCGACAAGTGACGGCCCGTGAAGCGGCCGCCCTTCGTCGGATCAACTGCCCGGGCGTTCTTCCGCCCGCGTGGCTGCCCTGCATCGGACCGGCGGAAACTCCGATCAGACTATGACCTGAATCATCTCCTGTCCGTGATTTACCCTCCGCGTGGGGCGGCCGCCCCCGGGAGACGGGGCCGGGCCCGGGTCCGTCGGGCCGGCCGCCGAGGGGACGCGTCGGCGCTGCCACCGGGCCGGACGCACCCCGGACCCGGTCGGTGGGAGCGCCCTGCGGGCGCCCCGCTCAGCCGCTCAGCCGCTCTGCTCAGCCGTCCTGCCGTCCTGCCGTCCTGCCGTTCAGCCGCCCTGACGCGTCGGCAGTCCGGCGGCCGCCCAGCCGACGAAACCGCCGTCCAGGTCCGTCGCCCGGTGCAGCCCCAGCTCGCGCAGCGAGGCGGCGGCCAGGCTGGAGGCGTAGCCCTCCGAGCAGACCACGACCACCTCGACGTCGTAGCCCTCGGCCTCCGGGATCCGGTGACTGCCCGTCGGATCGAGCCGCCACTCCAGCACGTTGCGCTCGATGATCAGCGAGCCGGGGATCTCGCCCTCGGCCGCCCGCTGCGCCGCCGGCCGGATGTCCACCAGCAGCGCGCCGTCCAGCTGGGCCTGGTACGCCTCCCGGGCGCGGGGCCGGTGGACCCCTTCGCGGGCGCGCTCCACCAGGTCGTCGATCGTGGTCACCATTGCTCCGGTCCTTCCTGCGAGGTGCGGACCAGTCCGCCGGCCCGCAGTTCGTAGTGCGCCATCGAGTCCAACGGCGGTGAGTAGGCGTGCAGCGTGACCGCGGGGCCGGCGCCCGTGTTGCGGACGTCGTGCACGTATTCCGGGCCGAAGGCCCGGGCGGTGCCGGCCGTGATCCGGCGGATCAGCAGGCCCTGCTCCGGCCCGCCGAGCGAGAGCTCCTCCAGCTCGCCGAGGGCGACGGCGAACGCGCCGCGCGAGCCGCCGTGGTCGTGGAAGCCGGTGGACTGGCCGGGCAGCCAGCTGATCAGCCAGACCTCGTGGTCCTCGTCGGCCACCAGGCGCCGGTACCAGCGTTCCTCGGTGGAGAGCCGGACGTGGTGGATCCACTGGTCGGGCTGCTCGGCGAGGTCGCGGACGATTGCGCGCAGGGACTTCGGGGTGAGCGGGGTACCGGTCCGCGCGGGCGCGGTGGCGGCGGAGTCGGCGGCGGTCGGGGCGTCGGGGGCGGCTTCGGTGCGGGCCGGGCCGGCCGGGGTGCCGGGGGCGAGGTCCAGGCTCATGTGGGCGTCCTCGGGGAAGGCGGAGCGAGCGGAGGTACGGCCGTACCCGGCGGGGGATGCAGGCCTGCCGGGTGCGGGTGCGCCGGGAAACGGGGCGCGTCAGGAAGACGGGTACGGCTGCGCGGCGCGGGCCCTGGCGGACGTCACAGGGCGGGACCGGCGAGGAGGGTCAAGGTCAACAGGCACACATGGAGCTCGCCTGGCGTCGCAGATCGACGTGCAGGCGGCAAACCAGAGTGGTGCCGGAGTCCATGCGCCGGATCTTTCCCGACCCGCGGGGCGTGAGTCAAGCGGGCCCGGTCACTCGTGCGTGGCGCGCCGGGGTGCGGGAGGCGCCGCGGCCGGGCGCGCTGCCGTGCTGGTCGGAGCCACCGGGGCGGTCGGCGCGGGGGCCGGCGCCGGGGTCGGTGCGAGGTCGGCCAGCGTCGCGCCGAGCACCGGGGCGGCCTGCTCGCCCAGATGGCGGCCGAGCGTCTGGTAGGCGTCGAACTGCCGGTGGTCGAACCACTGGTCGCTGGTGCTGTCGTTGGGGAACGCCGCGTTGGCCGCCGCGTAGGCGTGCAGCTCGTACGGCATGCCGACGGTGAGGACGGCCTGGACGACGATCAGCGTGCCGTGGTGCCGCCACTCGTCGCCGTGGGAGCCGTGGGGGCCGTGGGGGCCGTGGTGCCGGTCGCCGACGGCCGGGCCGACGCGGGTGTCGTCGCCGGGGGCGTCGAACGGGTCCGGGTAGCGGATGTCCCCGGTGATCACGGCCCGGGCGGAGAGCCGGCCCGCCAGGCGTGCCGCCAGACCGCGCAGCGACGTGTCGTCGCTGCCGGGGATCAGCAGCTCCGGCCGGTGCAGGGTGATGACGATGCCGAGCTCCTCGCGGGCGAGGGTGATCGCCGCCGCCAGACTCGCCGCGACCGGGGCGTCCCCGCTCGCGTCGACGCAGACCGCCGTCCGCACGCGGTGCCGGAGCAGCTCGACCAGGCCGAGGTTCTCGTAGTGCCCGCCGTCGGTGGTGAGCAGGAAGCGGTCGTCCATCGGGAAGCGGCCGCTCAGCTCGCGCAGCTGGTAGGGGAGCCGGCGGACGGCGGGCTGGGAGGGGAGCCGCCAGTCCCGCCCCGGCGCCCAGAGCGGCCCGAGCGCGGCCGGGTTGGGCAGCCAGGTGCCCAGCCGGGCGTTGGTGACGGCGAACAGGCCCTGGTAGGCGCGGGACTGACGGCCCATCGCGGAGGAGAACGCGGCGCCCGAGACGGCCATCGCGGACTGCACGGTGAGGTCCCTGGCGATGTGCCGCCGGGTGCGCCGCTCCAGCAGGTCGGTGCGGGCGTAGCCGACGTCCGGCCCGCCCACGTAGTCGTGCGAGAAGGTGAAGGAGACGGCCCGGCGCCCGGGCGGCGTGCGGGAGCTGCCGGACAGGTTGGCCGCCGCCGCGAAGATCATCTGAGGGACGTCGGGGTGCCGGGCGCCGTAGTGGCTGAGCCAGGTCTGCTCGCGGTAGAAGTGGTACGGCCGGGCCAGTGCCTCACCGTCCTCGGTGGCGCGGCGGACGGCGAAGGCGGAAGCCAGCCGGCGCCGGTAGAACGGGTGCAGGCTCATCCACGTCTGGTCGAGGTTGAGCCCCACCGTGCCGAGCACGAGCGGCAGCAGCACCTGCGCGGTGGCGGGCCAGGCGTGGCCGGTGGCGACCGCCCAGCCGAGCGCGAGCAGCGCGCCCGACGACAGCGTGGCGAGCGCCGCCCACACCAGCAGGTACTGGACCAGCCCGTCCGTCACCCCGCCGCCGAGCCGCCGGGTGCTGTGCAGCAGCCCGCCGAGCGCCGCCGCGCCCTGCTCGACGACCCGGCGCCCGCGCCACAGTATGCCGAGCAGCAGGGTGAGGTAGCTGAGGAGGACGGTCAGGCTGAGCCCGGCGCCGGTCTGCCGGGCGCCGACCGCCAGCTCCTGCTGCAGCCAGACCGCGCCCCAGGCCAGTCCGGGCACCACCAGCACCCCGGCGGCCACCAGCGCGGCCAGGGCGAGGGCGCCGTGCGAGAGCCGCCGCAGGGTGCGCGGCAGCGGGGTGTCCCAGCCGAGCTGCGAGAAGGCGAGCAGCCAGAGCAGCCAGCAGAGCGCGGCCGCCGCGAGCAGCCCGAGCAGCGCGAGGACGGCCGGCTCGCGGACGGCGAGCGCGCCGAGCCGGCCGGCCCCGCCGGTGCGCAGGCCGACGGCGGCCAGCGCGTCCAGGTCGGTCAGCGGGACGAGGTGGTAGAAGCGGCTGAGCCCCAGGCCGAGCACCAGGACGGCGGCGAGCAGCAGGGCCAGCGCCGCGACCAGGCCGCGGAGCAGCGTGCCGAGGGCGACCAGCCACTGGCCGGCCCCGTCCGCGAGGTACTTGGCGTGCCGGCGGAGGTGGTCCTCCTCCGGCGAGCCGGGCTCCAGGACGTCGTCCGCCGTCAGGCCGGAGACGGCGTGCTCCGGGCCGCCGGGCGCGGAGTCGCTGAGGGCGAGCTGCAGCGCGCCCGTGGTGTAGCCGCCGCCGGAGACGGAGACCAGGTAGCGGGCCTGCTTCAGCCAGGGCCGCAGCGCCTGGAGGACGCCGAGGGTGACGCAGGCGGAGCGGATGCCGCCGCCGGAGACGCAGAAGCCGAGCCGGGCGGGTTCCCGGCCGGGCGGCACCCGGGTGCCGTTGCGCCAGCGGGCGTGGCGGTCGAGCGGCCCGTGCGGGCGCGGCCCGGGCGGCCAGCGCCCGCCGTGCCGGGTGGCCACCGGCCACGGCGGGATCAGCTCGGGGCCGGCGTCGGCCGGTCCGGCGCCCCCGGCTCGGGCCGGCGCGGGCGGCCGCCGCAGGATGCCGCGCGCCGCGCGGTGGACGGTGATCGCGAGCACGGCCAGGGCCATCGCGCCGGCCGGCAGCAGGAGCAGCCACTTGACGGTGGCGAGCGCGGTGGCGGCGGCGAAGGGCGCGTCGGAGCCGGCGTGCGGGCCGGGGCCGGTGCCGAGCCCGTCCAGCCCGATGCCGAGCAGCGCGTTCTCCGCGATGTCCAGGGCGCCCGCGAGCAGGCCGGCGGCCCCGGCGGCGAGCGCGGTGAGCCGCCAGTGCGGACGGGTGAGCACGTACCGGCCGAGCAGCCCGGCCGCCGCGAGGGTCAGGGTCCAGCCGCCGAGCAGCCAGGGCTCAGCCCGCAGCGCCGCGAGGTGGTCGGCGGCCCGCCCGGCGACCACGGCTCCGGCGGAGGCGGCGGAACCGGCCAGTTGCAGCCGCACGCTCCGCACCGCGGGCGCCCACCGGGCGAAGAGCAGGCTCCCCAGCACGAGGGGCAGCGGCACCGCCAGGGCGAGCAGCAGCCCGGCCCACGGCGGTACCGGACCCGGCGGAGGGTCGGGGGGCGCGCCACCCGGCCCGGGCGCGGCGGATGCGGCCTTCACCTCGACCTCCCCCCGTGGGCCCGGCCCGGACGACCGCCGGGAACTCACCGTCCGGAGCGCCCCGGTGACGGACCGGAGCAGCGTCCACCGGCGTCTTACCCCGGCGCGCGGTACTTCGCACCCGGAATCACCCGAATGGGTAAGGAGTGCGGCAGTGGGGTAGTTGAGCGTTTCATCCCGTCCAGAAGCACCCGCGTGTCCGCGTAACAGGATCGCCCCGGCCGCGTTACGTCCGACGTATTGTCAGGCCACCGAGGCCGGGCCTACGGTCTACAGACCACGTTCTACGCACGTAGATGTGTGCGTCGCCGCATGCCGACGCGTGCCGGAACCCGAGGCGGATCCGCCCCGTCAACCCTCAGACCGCAGGCCCGACCCCCCGGCCGGGCCACGGAGTTGCGGAGGTACCCATGTCGCAGATCGTCCGTGCCGCCCTCGTGCAGACCCGGTGGACCGGTGATCAGGAGACGATGATCGCCCTCCACGAGCGCCACGCCCGCGAGGCCGCCGCCCAGGGTGCGAAGATCATCGGTTTCCAGGAGGTCTTCAACGCCCCGTACTTCTGTCAGGTCCAGGACCCGGAGCACTACCGCTGGGCCGAGGCCGTCCCGGACGGGCCCACCGTCCGCCGGATGCGGGACCTCGCCCGCGAACTCGGCCTGGTCGTCGTCGTCCCCGTCTACGAGGAGGAGCAGCCCGGCGTCTACTACAACACCGCCGCCGTGATCGACGCCGACGGCAGCTACCTCGGCAAGTACCGCAAGCACCACATCCCCCAGGTCAAGGGCTTCTGGGAGAAGTACTACTTCAAGCCCGGCAACCTCGGCTGGCCCGTCTTCGACACCGCCGTCGGCAAGGTCGGCGTCTACATCTGCTACGACCGCCACTTCCCCGAGGGCTGGCGCGCCCTCGGCCTGGCCGGGGCCCAGATCGTCTACAACCCCTCCGCCACCAGCCGCGGCCTCTCCGGCTACCTCTGGCAGCTCGAACAGCCCGCCGCCGCCGTCGCCAACGAGTACTTCGTCGCCGCGATCAACCGGGTCGGCACCGAGGAGTACGGCGACAACGACTTCTACGGCACCTCCTACTTCGTGGACCCGCGCGGCCAGTTCGTCGGCGACGTCGCCTCCGACAAGGAGGAGGAACTCGTGGTCCGCGACCTCGACCTCGGCCTCATCGAGGAGGTCCGGCAGCAGTGGGCGTTCTACCGGGACCGCCGGCCCGAGGCCTACGGCCCGCTCACCGAGGCGTGAGGGAGGCACCCACCGTGACCCGCACCGTCATCCGCGGCGGCCTCGTCATCACCGCCACCGACGAGATCCACGCCGACGTCCTGATCGAGGGCGAGCGCATCGCCGCCCTCGCCGCCACCGACAGCGACGCCGCCCGGGCCTGGACCGCCGACACCGTCATCGACGCCACCGGCCACTACGTCGTCCCCGGCGGCGTCGACGCCCACACCCACATGGAGCTGCCCTTCGGCGGCACCGCCGCCTCCGACACCTTCGAGACCGGCACCCGCGCCGCCGCCTGGGGCGGCACCACCACCATCGTCGACTTCGCCGTCCAGCCGGTCGGCGGCTCGCTGCGCGAAGGCCTTGACACCTGGCACGCCAAGGCCGACGGCAACTGCGCCGTCGACTACGCGTTCCACACCATCGTCTCGGACGTCAACGACGCGGTCCTGAAGGAGATGGACGCCCTCGTCGACTCCGGCGAGTCCACCTCCTTCAAGCTCTTCATGGCGTACCCCGGCGTCTTCTACAGCGACGACGGCCGCATCCTGCGCGCCATGCAGCGCGGTGCCGCCAACGGCGGGCTGATCATGATGCACGCCGAGAACGGCATCGCCATCGACGTCCTCGTCGAGCAGGCGCTCGCGGCCGGCCGCACCGACCCCCGGTACCACGGCGAGGTCCGCCGCGAACTCCTGGAGGCCGAGGCCACCCACCGCGCCATCAAGCTCGCCCAGGTCGCCGGCAGCCCGCTCTACGTCGTCCACGTCTCCGCCGCCGCCGCCCTCGCCGAGCTCGCCCGGGCCCGGGACGAGGGCCTGAACGTCTTCGGCGAGACCTGCCCGCAGTACCTCTTCCTCTCCACCGACAACCTCGCCGAGACCGGGGCCGACGGCTTCGAGGGCGCCAAGTACGTCTGCAGCACGCCGCTGCGCCCCCGCGAGCACCAGGAGGCGCTCTGGCGCGGGCTGCGCACCAACGACCTCCAGGTGGTCTCCACCGACCACTGCCCGTTCTGCTTCGCCGGCCAGAAGGAGCTCGGCCGCGGTGACTTCTCCAAGATCCCGAACGGGCTGCCCGGCGTGGAGAACCGGATGGACCTCCTCCACCAGGCCGTCGTCGACGGCCACCTGACCCGCCGCCGCTGGATCGAGGTGGCCTGCACCACCCCCGCCCGGATGTTCGGCCTGCACCCGCGCAAGGGCACCATCGCCCCCGGCGCCGACGCCGACGTGGTCGTCTACGACCCCACCGCCGTGCAGACCGTCTCCGCCGCCACCCACCACATGAACGTCGACTACTCGGCCTACGAGGGGCGCCGGCTCACCGGCCGGGCCCGCACGGTGCTCTCCCGCGGCACCGTGATCCTCGACGACGGCACCTGGCTGGGCCGCGCCGGACACGGCGCCTTCCTGCGCCGCGACACCTGCCAGTACCTCACCTGACCGTCTCCCCGCACCGCCGTTGCCCGGGGCCCTGCGTCGGCCCCGGGCGGCCCCACCCTTCCCTGGAGCTCCCCGATGGACATCGGCCTCGTCCTGCAGACCGACCCGCCCGCCCGCCTGCTCGTCGACCGCATGGTCCGCGCCGAACGGGCCGGGTTCAGCCACGGCTGGACCTTCGACTCCTGCGTCCTGTGGCAGGAACCCTTCGTGATCTACAGCCGGATCCTCGCCGAGACCACGACGCTGACCGTCGGCCCGATGGTCACCAACCCCTCCACCCGCACCTGGGAGGTGACCGCCTCCCTGTTCGCCACCCTCAACGACATGTACGGCAACCGCACCGTCTGCGGCATCGGCCGCGGCGACTCCGCGATGCGGGTGGCCGGCCGCCGCCCCGCCACCCTCGCCCGGCTCTCCGAGGCCATGCACGCCATCAAGGAGCTGGCCGAGGGCCGCACCGTCGAGGTGGACGGCACCGAGATGCACCTGCCGTGGGTCCGCGAAGGCGCCCTGCCGGTCTGGATGGGCGCCTACGGGCCCAAGGCGCTCGCCCTCACCGGACGCCAGGCCGACGGCTTCATCCTCCAACTCGCCGACCCCTACCTCACCGAGTACATGATCAAGGCCGTCCGCGCCGCCGCCGCCGAGGCGGGCCGCGACCCCGACACCGTCACCATCTGCGTCGCCGCCCCCGCCTACGTCACCGCCGACGACTCCCCGGCCGCGCTCGCCCACGCCCGCGAGCAGTGCCGCTGGTTCGGCGGCATGGTCGGCAACCACGTCGCCGACCTGGTCACCCACTACGGCGAGCACTCCAGCCTCGTCCCCGAGGCCCTCACCGCCTACATCAAGGACCGCCAGGGCTACGACTACAGCCACCACGGCCGGGCAGGGAACCCCGACACCGCGTTCGTGCCCGACGAGATCGTCGACCGCTTCTGCCTGATCGGCCCGCCCGCCGCCCACCGGGACCGCCTCGAACACCTCCGCTCCCTGGGCGTCGACCAGTTCGCCGTCTACGCCATGCACGACGCGGTCGAGGCCACCATCGACGCCTACGGCAACGACGTCATCCCCCGGCTCCGGCAGGAGGCGCGCCCCGGTGAAGGGTGACCCGCCGGCCGACCGCGCCGCGGCCACCGGCCAGTACGAGCACGGGGACGGCCGGGTCGAATCCGACCCCGCCGCCCCCGTGCTGCCCGCCAACGGCTTCACCAACGACGACCTGCGGCCCGTCCCGGTCGCCCGCCGCACCTGGACCACCTACAACTTCCTCGCGCTCTGGGTCGGCATGGCCCACAACATCCCGTCCTGGACGCTCGCCTCCGGCCTGGTCGCGCTCGGCATGGACTGGAAGCAGGCCGTCCTCACCATCGCCCTGGCCAACCTCGTCGTGCTCATACCGATGCTGCTCACCGGCCACGCGGGGACCAAGTACGGCATCCCGTTCCCGGTCTTCGCCCGCGCCTCCTTCGGCCTGCGCGGCGCCAACCTGCCGGCGCTGCTGCGGGCCGCCGTCGCCTGCGCCTGGTTCGGCATCCAGACCTGGATCGGCGGCGAGGGCATCTTCCTGCTCGCCGGCAAGCTCCTCGGCGAATCCTGGCGCACCGCGGCCGAGTTCGGCGGCCACCCGTGGACGCAGTGGCTCTCCTTCCTGCTGTTCTGGCTGATCGAGATGGCCGTGATCGCCCGCGGCATGGAGACCCTGCGCCGGTTCGAGAACTGGGCGGCCCCGTTCGTCATCGTCGGGGCGCTGGCCCTGCTGGCCTGGATCACCGTCAAGGCGGGCGGCTTCGGGCCGCTGCTCGACCAGCCGTCCCGGCTCGGCTGGGGCGGCGACTTCTGGAAGGTCTTCTTCCCGGCGCTGATGGGCATGATCGGGTTCTGGTCGACCCTCGCGCTCAACATCCCCGACTTCACCCGCTTCGGCGGGAGCCAGCGCGCCCAGATCCGCGGCCAGGCGCTCGGGCTGCCCACCACGATGACCCTCTTCGCGCTGCTCTCGGTGCTGGTCACCTCCGGCTCCCAGGCCGTCTACGGCGAACCGGTCTGGGACCCGATCGCGCTCGCCGCGAAGATGGAGAGCCCGGTGGGCATCCTGTTCGCCCTGCTGACCGTGCTGGTCGCCACGCTCTCCGTCAACATCGCGGCCAACGTCGTCTCGCCCGCGTACGACCTCGCCAACCTGCTGCCCCGGCTGATCACCTTCCGGACCGGGGCGCTGATCACGGGTGTGATCGGGATCGCGCTCTTCCCCTGGAAGCTGATCTCCGACCCGCACGTCTACATCTTCACCTGGCTCGGCCTGGTCGGCGGCCTGCTCGGCACGGTGGCCGGCGTGCTGATCGCCGACTACTGGGCGCTGCGGCGCACCCGGCTGCTGCCGGCCGAGCTCTACCGGCCGCACGGCGCCTACTGGTACACCGCCGGCTGGAACTGGCGGGCCGTCGCCGCCCTGGCCACCGGCGGCGTGCTGGCCGTCGGGGGCTCCTACGGCGGCCCGTTCCCGGCCGACGGCCTGCTGCCCGTCCTCAAACCGCTGGCCGACTACGGGTGGGCCGTCGGCTTCGCCACCTCGTTCGCCCTCTACCTCGTGCTGAGCCGGGGGACGGGCCGGCGCCGGCGGTAGGGGCGGGCCGCCGGGGCCGTGCCGGGGGCCGTTCGGCGGCCGTTCCGGGGGCGGGTGGGGGCCGGTGGGGGCCGGTGGGGCCGTTCGGGGTCAGGAGGCGAGGCGGTCGACGGCGGCCAGGACCCCGACGGTGCCGTCCTCGGCGGCCAGCGCGGCGGCGACGGCCCGGGCGCGCTCCCGGTAGTGCGGCGTGTCCAGCGTGCGGCGGACGGCGGCGGCCAGGCGGGCGGACGTGAGCGCGGGGAGCGGGACCGGCCCGGGGGAGGTGCCCAGGCGGGTGAGGCGCGCGGACCAGAACGGCGCGTCGAGCTGGGCGGGCACGGGGACGGCGGGCGTGCCGGCCCGCAGGGTGGCGGCGGTGGTGCCGGCCCCGGCGTGGTGGACGATGGCGGCCATCCGCGGGAACAGCCAGTCGTGCGGGGTGTCGTCGATGGTGAGGACGTCGTCGGAGTCGGCCGCGCCGAGGCCGCTCCAGCCGGCCTGGAGGACGGCCCGCACCCCGGCGGCCCGCAGTCCGGCGAGGACGGTGGCGCTCAGCGCCGCCGGATCGGGGACGACCAGGCTGCCGAAGCCGACGAAGACCGGCGGTGGCCCGGCGGCGAGGAAGTCGACGAGGCGGTCCGGCGGTCGCCACCCGGGCTCGGGGTGCGGCCACCAGTACCCGGCGACCTCCAGGCCGGGGCGCCAGTCGGCGGGGCGCGGCACGACGGTGGGGGAGAAGCCGTGCAGCACGGGGTGGGCGCGCCGGGTCCGGGCGATGCCGCGCGGCGGCAGGCCGAGCCGGTGGCGCAACCCGTGGACGGCGGGGGCGAAGAGGCGGTCGGCGGCGGCCTCCACGGCGTGGCCGGCGAGCAGGTTCCCGGTCCGGCCCAACGACCGGGTGCCGGTCACGGAGGGCGCGAACTCCCGGGTGGGGGCGATCGGTTGGAGGTAGAGGCCGATGCTGGGGATGCCGGCGGCCTCGGCGGCGACCTGGCCGAGCGGGGTGGTGGCGCTGGTGGTGAGCAGCAGGTCGGTGCCCTGGGCGGTGGCCGCCACGATGGCGTCGCCGAGGGCGGGCATGAAAGAGCGGCCGAGGCGCAGGAGTTGGAGGAGGGACAGCGGTCCGGAGCCGGACCGCAGGACCCGCTGGCCGCGGTCGGAGGCGAGTTCGGCTCGCGGATCGACCGGGAGCGGGCGGAACTCCAGGCCCGCGGCGCGCACCTGACCGGCGAAGGTGGTGTGGGTGGCGACGGCCACCTGGTGGCCGGCCGCGCGGAGCCGGGCGCCCAGGCCGGTGAAGGGCGCCACATCGCCCCGGGACCCGGCGGTGGCGATCAGGATGCGCATGGCCGCAGTATCGCGGCGCGGCCGGTCGCGCCGCCGGGTGCCACGCCCGGCGCACTGCAACCGAGGGGGCGCACGGCGGCGTCCTGGCCGGTGAGACGGCCCGCTGGGAGTGCCGTGACGGAGGGCGGGAGGACGCATGAGCATCATCGCGTGGATCGTGCTGGGTCTGGTGGCCGGGGCGCTGGCGAAGCTGCTGCTGCCGGGCAGGGACCCGGGCGGTCTGGTGGTGACCACCCTGATCGGCATCGCCGGGTCGTTCGTCGGCGGCTGGATCTCCTCGCGCATCCTGGACAAGCCGGTCTCGGCGCACTTCTTCGACCTTGCCACCTGGGGCTCGGCGATCGGCGGCGCGCTGGTCCTGCTGATCCTCTACCGGATCTTCTTCGGCAACTCCCGCAGCTGAGCGCCGTAGGTGACCGCCCGCGGTGGCCCCTGCCGGTGACCGGCAGGCCGGGTCGGGCGTCGGAACCGCCCGACCCGGCCGGCCGTGCCGGCTACGGCTCGGTCACCCACCCGGGCAGGTCCTCGCGGGCGTCCAGCCAGGCGGCGGGCACCCCGGCGAGGCCGGTCCGGGCGGCGACCACGCCGCCCGCGATCGCGCACGTGGTGTCCATGTCGCCCCAGCCCTCCAGGGTGTGCCAGAGCGCGTCCGGCAGGGAGTCGAGGTGCGTGGCGGCGGACCAGAGGGCGAACGGCACGGTGTCCGGGGCGGAGATCAGGAGCCCGGACCCGAGGACCTGAGCGGCGTGCCGGACGCTGGTGTGCCCCGGCAGCCGGGCGGCGATCCGCAGTCCGGAGCGGACGTCGCTGTCGGGCAGCCGGGCGGCGAGCTCGGTGAGCAACTCGGCCCGACCGGGCGGGCGCTGCCCCCGGCTGCGGGCGGCGAGCGCCGCCGCCAGCGCGACCGCGACGGCCCCCGCCACCGCCTCCGGGTGGAAGTGCGTGGTGAGCGCCTGCAGTTCGGCCTGCCGGGCCACGGTGTCCAGGTCTTCGGCGAACCAGGCGCCCAGCGGGGCGGCCCGCATGGCCGCGCCGTTCCCGTAGGAGCCCTGCCCGCCGAACTGCTCCGCGGTGACGCTCCGCCAGTCGGCGCCCGCACCCACCGCCCGCAGCACGCCGTGCATCGACGGCCCGTACTTGCGCCCGTACTCGGTGGCGTACTCCTCGGCGAACCCGGCCGCCAGCTCGTCCTGGTGGACCGTGCCGCGGCGACGGAGATGACGGACCAGGACGAGCGCCATCGCGGTGTCGTCCGTCCAGTGCCAGGGCGCCGGGCGGGGCAGCCGGGCGGCGAGTGCGGCGGGAGCCTCGTCGAGCGGGGCGGAGAACCAGCGGTCGCCGAAGGCGTCGCCGAGGGCGAGTCCTTGCAGGCTGTCCAGCGCCGGTCCGGTGGCACGCAGGCCGTCCTCCCGAGGGGAATCGATCATGCGTGGGAGTCTGCCGGGTGCCGCCACGGTGGGGCGAACGCTTTTCGGCGGTGGGGCCGGGCGCGAGCCGGGCCAGGTGCGGGCCCGGGTGTGCGGGCCAGGATGTGCGGCCCCGGGTGTTCGGGGCCGGGCGGGTGTGGTCGGTCAGCGGGTGAGGAGGCCGCCGAGGAGGAGCTTCCAGAGGGCGGCGAAGCGATCCGGTGCCTGGGGGTCGGACCACTCGGCGGCGTACGCGGGGTCGTGGAAGTGTGCGGTCGCCTCGAACAGGGCCCGGGCGGTCGGGCCGACCGGAGCCGGCCCGAACTCCCCGCTGTTCACCCCGGCCTGGACGATCCGGCCGATCTGTTCGACCAGGGTGTCGATGTGGGCCTCGACGGTGCTGCTGGTCTCCGCGACCAGCACCAGGTAGGTCGCGAACAGCTGGGGGTCGTCGAGCGCCTTCTTCCGCTTGGCGGCGAACAGCGTCTCCAGCCAGCGGTGCAGGCGTTCCACCGCCGGGCCGGACTCGGCGGTGATAGACGCCAGGCTGTCGTGCGCCTGGTCGAGCCAGCGCTGGGTGACGGCCTCGCGCAGCGCCGCCTTGCTGGGGAAGTGGCGGTAGACGCTGCCGTGGCTGACGCCGAGGGTGCGGGCGACGTCCACCACGGTGGCCTTGGCGGGGCCGAACCGCCGGAGGACCTCCTCCGTCGCGCCCAGGATCTGCTCGGGAGTGAGTGCACTGTCCGTGGTCACGGGGAGGTACGTCCTAACGGGGTGGTGCGTCCGTCGCCGGGGCGGCGGACGGTGCTGCGGCTGACGGGCGGGCCGGGGCGGGGCCCCGCCCCGGCCGCGAACCGGCGACCGCCGGGGTGCCGGTCAGTGCTCGCTGTCGAGGTGGGCCATCTGAGCGGCAGCGTACCTGTCCCCGGCGGCGGACCCGGCGGGGACGGCGGCCTCGATGGCGGCGAGGTCGGCCGGGGTGAGGGCGACGTCCAGCGCACCGAGGGCCTCGGCGAGCCGGTCGCGACGGCGGGCGCCGACCAGCGGCACGATGTCCTCGCCGCGCGCGGCGACCCAGGCGATCGCGACCTGGGCGACGCTCGCGCCCCGCTGCTCGGCAACCGCGCGCAGCGCCTCGACCAGGTCGAGGTTGTGGGCCAGGTTGTCGCCCTGGAAGCGGGGGCTGTGGCCGCGGAAGTCCGACCCGGCCAGCGCGCGCCCGTTGTCCCAGTGCCCGCTGAGCAGCCCGCGCGAGAGCACGCCGTACGCGGTGACGCCGATGCCCAGCTCGCGGGCGGTGGGCAGGATCTCGGCCTCGATGGACCGCGAGAGCAGCGAGTACTCGATCTGCAGGTCGCTGATCGGGTGCACGGCGGCGGCCCGGCGCAGCGAGTCGGCGCCGACCTCGGAGAGGCCGATGTGGCGGACGTGACCGGCCTTGACGAGGTCGGCGATCGCGCCGACGGTCTCCTCGATCGGAACGCTCGGGTCCAGCCGGGCCGGGCGGTAGACGTCGACGTAGTCGGTCCGCAGCCGGCGCAGCGTGTAGGCGAGGGCGGTCTTGGTGGCGGCCGGGCTCGCGTCGTAGCCGAGCCACTGGCCGTCCGGGGCGCGCTGGGCGCCGAACTTCACGCTGATCTGCACGCTCGCGCGGTCCCGGCCGCGCAGTGCGTCGTGGATCAGCAGTTCGTTGTGGCCCATGCCGTAGAAGTCGCCGGTGTCGAGCAGGGTGATGCCCGCGTCGAGTGCGGCGTGCACGGTCGCGATGCTCTCGGCCTCGTCGGCCGGGCCGTAGAGGTCGGACATGCCCATGCAGCCGAGGCCGAGGGCGGAGGTGGTGGGGCCGGTGGCGCCGAGCGGGCGCTGCGGGATCCGGGAGGTCGTGGTCACGGGGTGCTCCGGCGGGGTGAGGGGGTGGAGGGGGCGGCGGCCGCGCGGGGCGCGGGCCTGCCGGATTCCACTATGGCACCTTGGCTGACAGATTTCAAAGTTTGTCAGCCGTCATCTGTCAGTCGTCATCCGTCATCCGTTAGTCGTTACCTGCTACCTGCTACCTGCTACCTGTCAGCCGTCACCTGTCATTCGTCAGTCGCTCACCCGGCTGCGGTTCTCGTAGGCCAGATCCGTGTACTCGGGGTGGCGCAGCATCCAGCCCTTGATGAACGGGCACGTCGCCAGTACCGCCAGGCCCCGTTCGCGTGCGTCGTCCAGCGCGGCCCGGGCCAGCGCGCTGCCGACCCCCTGCCCCTCGAACGCCGGCTCGACCACGGTGTGCGGGTAGACCACCAGCCGGTCGCTGCGGATGTACTCGGCGAAGCCCGCCGGGGCGCCGTCCACCCGGGCCTCGAAGCGGTTCCCGGCTTCGGCGTCGTGCACGGTGACGGTCATCGAAGGCTCCTCGCGGTAGGTCGCGGAGCCGGGGCCGGCCCCGGTCCATCATCGAGTTCCGGCGGCCGCACCGCCCGTCGGTCGGCCCGGTGTTGCCGCGGCCGCGCCGTCTCCGCGCCTGACGGCCCCGCCGTCCGGTGGACCGCGAGTCGCTCCCGACGAGGGGCAACCGGGCGCCTGGGCACCGCACTTGGGCCGGTACCGGGTCGCCCCGGACCGGCCCCGGGCGCGCCGCCCCGGTGCTCTCGCCCGGTCGCCTCCGCCGCGACGGCCACCCGGCCGACGGGCCGCACCACGGGTGCCTCCGCCGCCGCCGCGTCGCGACGGACGGCCGCGCCGACGGCCCGCTTCCTCGTACCGGGCGCTGAGCCGGGGTCACCCATCCGGCGTGGAAAACCCGCGCCTTGGGCGTTTGGGCTGCCGAACCCGGGCGCCGGGTCCATGGTGGAGATGGGCGCGATCCGGCGACCGCGCTCGCGCGCCGATCCAGGCCCGCGCGCCGTGCGCCCGCCGCCGTTCTCCGACGGGTGCCCGAGGCAGGGCCCGGCCCTCCGGCGCGCTGGGAGCAGGGCCACCTCGCAGGAAGCCGAACGGTTCTTCTAGGCTCACATCTCGGCTTCCCCGTGGCGGTGCCGTTGCTGCGCCCGCCGCATCGAAGCCGCCGTCCACGGGGGCTCCGGGCCGACCGGGGCCTCCGGATCGAGCGAGGAGGACGCAATGCCAAGCATGCCGCCCAGCCGTTCCACCGCACTCGGGCCAGACGGGCCGACCTGGCAGGTCGTACGCCGGGCCGGGGCCGCGCGCCCCGGCTGGTCCGGGCACCCGGGCTGGTCCGGCCGGCCGGTCCGGCCGCTGAATACCGGCGGCGGCCGCGGAGGCGAGCGTTGAGTCCTCAAACCGTCCGGCCGCCCGCCGCGTCGACCGTGACCACCGCGGCCGCCGGCCCCTCCTCGGCCACCGTCGCCCCTGTGACTCTCGCCACAGCCGCAGCCGCAGCCGCAGCCGCAGCCACGGCCCCAGGCCCAACCACAACCACACCCAAGGCCGCGGCCATCGCGGAGGCGGTGCAGGCGGTGCGGTCCACCCCGGCGCCGGCCGCGACGCCGGCCGCGACACCGCCCCGGCCCGAGCCCGCCCCGCCGGCCCGCCCCACCGCCTCCGCCCAGGCGTCGCCCGTGGAGCCGCCCGCCCCGGCGGCCGCCGACGGTGATCCCCACGCCGGGCTGACCGCCGCCCTTCCCGGACTGCCCCAGGCCCTCAGCTCCCGCGCCCGTACGCTGGCCGGAGCCGTCCGACGCCGCTGCGCGGACCTCGCCCGTATCGAGTCGCCCAGTGGCGACGCGCCCCGACTCGACGCCCTCGCCGAGGAGTTGGCCGCCGGATTCGGCGCGACCGGCGCCACCGCCCACCGCGAGCCCGGCCCCGCCGGTGATCACCTGGTGCTCCAGTGGGACGGCCAGGACGAGAGCCTGCCGCACCTCCTCGTGGTCGGCCACCACGACACCGTCTGGCCGGCCGGCACCCTGAACGACTGGCCGGTCACCGAGCAGGACGGCACTCTCAGCGGCCCCGGCGTCGTCGACATGAAGGGCGGACTCGCCGTCCTGGAGGGCGCGTTCGCCCTGCTGGCCGACCTCGGTCAGCGCCCGCACCGCACCGTCCGGCTGGTCGTGGTCTCGGACGAGGAGGTCGGCAGCCCGGACGGCAGGCGCCTGGTCGAGCGCCAACTGCGCGGCGCGGCGGCCGTCCTGGGGCTCGAACCGCCGCACCCGGACGGCCGGCTCAAGACCGCCCGCCGGGGCAGCACCCGGGTGCGGCTCACCGTCACCGGGCGGGAGGCACACGCCGGCAACGACGCCGGCGAGGGGGTCTCCGCGGTCGACGAGCTCGTCGACCAGCTGGTCGCGGTCCGTGACCTCGCCCGCCGGCCCGGTACCGAGCTCAACGCCGGGCGGATCAGCGGCGGTACCCGCGCCAACGTGGTCGCCGGCCGGGCCGAGGCCGAGCTGGGTCTGCGCTTCTCCACCGGTGAGGCGCAGCGCCGCACGCTCGACAGCCTCGCCCGGCTCACCGCGCTGCGGCCGGGGGCCCGGGTGCGGACGGAGGTCCTGTCCAGCCGGCCGGCCTGGCCGGAGCGCACCGCCAACCCGCTGCTGCGGCACGTCCGGTCGCTCGCGGCGGTGCTCGGGCAGCAGCTGGACGGCGGCCCGGCCGGCGGTGCCGGTGACACCAATCTGCCGGGCTCGCGCGGCCTGCCGACGCTGGACGGCTTCGGCGCGGTCGGGGCCGGGGCGCACGCCCGGCACGAGCACATCCGGATCGATCAGCTGGCGCCCCGGATCGCGCTGCTGGCGGCGCTCCTCGCCGTACCGCTGCCGCGCCTGCGGGACCGGTCGGAGGGGTGAGCGCGCCCCCGTCGCGGTAGCGGCGGGCCGGGCCGGGTGGGCCCGTCGTCCGACCCCGGACGGCGGGCCCACCCGCTGTGGCGGCCGGTTGCGGTGAGCGGTTCCCGTGCCGGGGCCGCCGTGACGTGCCGCGACGGACGGGTCGCTGTCCAGCGGGGCCCGGCGAGGTCCCAGCGGGGCCCCGGTGAGGCCCTCGGGGAGATGGCGGCCGCCACCCGCACCCCCGTCCGGGGCGGTCCCCGGCGCGGGAGCGAGCCCCGGCGGACCCCGGGCGGCCCGGTTCCCTTGTCAGGGCGCCGCCTCACCGCGCACAATGGTACCGACCGAACGGTCAGTCGGTTGCCGTGAGGGCGGCGGCCGAGCCCGGCACACCGCGCTGCCGGTGGCCGGTGCACGGGGCGCCGGTGCGGGGACGCGAGCGGATCGCGCCCGGGCACCGGCCACCGGGGCACCGGCCGCCGGGCGCTGACCGCAGGGACAGGACGCGAGAGGGGCGAGTGGTGACAACAGAGGTGGCCGAACCGGCCTCCGCGCAGACGCAGGAGGAGCGGTTCGAGGCGGTCGTCGCCGCCGAGCAGCGGATCGAACCCCGGGACTGGATGCCCGACGCCTACCGGGCCACCCTGATCCGCCAGATCGCCCAGCACGCCCACTCCGAGATCATCGGCATGCAGCCCGAGGGCAACTGGCTCACCCGCGCCCCGTCGCTGCGCCGCAAGGCGATCCTGCTCGCCAAGGCCCAGGACGAGGCCGGCCACGGCCTCTACCTCTACGCCGCCGCCGAGACCCTCGGCGTGGACCGGGCGGAGCTGACCGAGAAGCTGATCTCCGGCCGCCAGAAGTACTCCTCGATCTTCAACTACCCGACCCTCACCTTCGCCGACGTCGGTGTGATCGGCTGGCTGGTCGACGGCGCCGCGATCTGCAACCAGGTACCGCTCTGCCGCTGCAGCTACGGCCCGTACGCGCGGGCGATGGTCCGGATCTGCAAGGAGGAGTCCTTCCACCAGCGCCAGGGCTACGAACTGCTGATGACGCTGATGCGCGGCACCGACGCCCAGCGGCGGATGGTCCAGGACGCGGTGGACCGCTGGTGGTGGCCGTCCCTGATGATGTTCGGTCCCTCCGACGCGGAGTCGCCGAACACCGCCCGCTCGATGGGCTGGCGGATCAAGCGCCACACCAACGACGAGCTGCGGCAGCGCTTCGTCGACATGACCGTCCCGCAGGCGGACCACCTCGGGGTCACCCTGCCCGACCCGGCGCTGCGCTGGAACGAGGACCGGGGCTGCTGGGACTTCGGCGAGCCGGACTGGTCCGAGCTGACCAGGGTCATCCAGGGCCAGGGCCCGTGCAACGCCCAGCGGGTGGACCGCCGCCGCGCGGCCCACGAGGACGGCGCCTGGGTCCGCGAGGCGGCCACCGCCTACGCGCGCAAGCGCCGGGCGGAGAGCCGCCCGGCCGCCACCTCCCCGGCCGCCACCTCCCCGGCCGCCACCTCCCTGGCCCCGACGGCCGGACCCGAAGCGCCGAGCGCGCAGAGCGAGGAGAACGGAAAGTGACCGAGTCCAAGGCCGGCTGGCCGCTCTACGAGGTGTTCGTGCGCCCCCGGCGCGGACTGAACCACGTCCACGTCGGTTCGCTGCACGCGGCCGACGACCGGATGGCGCTGCTCGCCGCCCGTGACCTCTACACCCGGCGCAACGAGGGCGTCAGCCTCTGGGTGGTCCCCTCCGCCGCGATCACCGCCTCGACCCCGGACGAGCGCGACCCCTTCTTCGCCCCCAGCGGCGACAAGGTGTACCGCCACCCGACCTTCTACGACATCCCCGAGGATGTCCCGCACATCTGACGGGGAGCAGCACGACCATGACAGACGACCACGTCTACCTGAGCCTCTCCGAGGCGTCCGACGAGCCCGAGGGTGAGGGCCGCTGGGCGTACGGGACGGGCTTCGCCGACCCGCTGCTCGGGGTGGACACCGCCGTGCCGCCCGGCCTGGACGGCGCCGACCTCGCCGCGTACTGCCTGATGCTGGGCGACGACGCCCTCGTCCTCGCCCAGCGGCTCACCGAGTGGTGCACCCGGGCGCCGGAGCTGGAGGAGGAGGTCGCGCTCGCCAACCTGGGCCTCGACCTGCTCGGCCAGGCCCGCCAGCTGCTCACCCGGGCCGGCCAGGCGGACGGCTCCGGCCGCACCGAGGACGACCTGGCGTACTGGCGCGAGGAGCACGACTTCCGCAACGTCCGGCTGGTCGAGGCGGAGAACGGGGACTTCGCGTTCTCGGTCGCCCGGCTGCTGGTCTTCGCGACCGCGCGCGGCGCGCTGTACGAGGCGCTGGCTACGCACCGCGACCCCGTGCTGGCGGCGGTCGCCGCCCGGGGCGTCAAGGAGCTGGCCTACCACCGCGAGTACGCCACCGCCTGGACGCTGCGGCTCGGCGACGGGACGCCGTACTCGGCGCTGCGGATGCAGGCCGGTCTGGACGCGGTCTGGCCGCTGGTGGAGGAGCTGTTCACGGCGCATCCGGTGGAGCTGCGGGTCGGCGTGGACCCGGCCGGCCTGCGCGAGCCGGTGCTGCGCTCGCTGGCCGCCGTCCTCGCCGAGGCCGGGCTGACCGTGCCCGAGGTGCCGGGGCTGGCCACGGTCGGCGGCCGGGCCGGGCGGGACGGCGTGCACACCGAGGCGCTCGGTCCGCTGCTGGCCGAGTTCCAGGTGGTGGCCCGCGCGCACCCGGGGGCGACATGGTGACCACCACGCGCGGCCGGGCCTGGGAGGTCGCGGCGAGCGTCCCGGATCCGGAGCTACCCATGCTCACCCTGGCCGACCTCGGGGTGCTGGCCGAGGTGGAGGAGGGCGGTTCGACGGTGACCGCCTGGCTGACCCCGACCTACTCCGGGTGCCCGGCCGTCGCCGAGATGGCGGCCGATGTGGACCGCCGCCTGCACGCGGCGGGGTACCCGGACGTCCGGGTGCGGCTGCGGCTGGACCCGCCGTGGTCGACGGACCTGATCACCGAGGAGGGCCGCCGCAAGCTCGCCGAGGCGGGCATCGCGCCGCCCGACCGGACGTCGGCGCACCGGTCGTCCCCCGGCCTGCTGGCCCTCGGCCCGACCCGCCGTGTGGTGGCCTGCCCGCTCTGCGGCGGCACCGACACCGAGGAGCTGTCCCGCTTCGGCTCGACCGCCTGCAAGGCGCTGTGGCGCTGCCGGGACTGCCGCGAGCCCTTCGAACGCGTCAAGGAGATCTGAATGGCCGCCAGCCCCGCCCCGGCCCCCGGCCCCGCCCCGGCCGCCCGGCGTCCGGCCTTCCACCACCTGCGGATCGCCGAGGTGGAGCGGCTCTGCGACGACGCCGTCGCGGTGACCTTCGAGGTGCCGGAGGCGCTCGCCGAGGAGTTCGCGTTCCGCCCCGGACAGACGCTGACGCTGCGCCAGGTGGTGGACGGCACCGACGAGCGCCGCTCGTACTCGATCTGCGCCCCCGTCGGCGGCCCGCTGCGGATCGCCGTCCGCGAGGTGCCCGGCGGGCTGTTCTCCCGCCGGCTGGTGCGGGAGGCGCGGGCGGGCGAGGAGGTCGAGGTGCTGACCCCGTCCGGCCTCTTCACCCCGACGCTCGGCGAGCCCGCCGACCACGTGCTGCTGGCGGCCGGCTCCGGCATCACCCCGATGCTCTCCATCGCCGCCTCCGTCCTGGCCGCCGACCGCACCTCCACCGTCACGCTGCTCTACGGCAACCGGCGCAGCGACACCGTGATGTTCGCCGACGAGCTGGCCGACCTGAAGGACCGCTACCTCGGCCGGTTCCAGCTGGTGCACGTGCTCTCCCGGGAGACCCGGGACGCCGAGCTGCTCAGCGGGCGGCTGGACCCGGAGCGGGTCGAGGCGCTGCTGAGCGCACTGGTGGACGTGCCGGCGGTCGGTCACTGGTGGCTCTGCGGGCCGTTCGGGATGGTCACCGGCGCCAAGGAGCTGCTGGCCGGGCTGGGCGTGCCGACCGCGCGGGTGCACCAGGAGCTGTTCCACGCCGAGGACGAGCCGGCCGCCGAGCGGACCGAGCCGTCCGGTCCGGCGGACGGCGTCGCGCACAGCGAGGTGACCGTCGTCCTCGACGGGCGCGGCAGCACGCTCACGCTGCCGCGCGACCGGTCCGTCCTGGACGGCGCCCAGCGCTCCCGCCCCGACCTGCCGTTCGCCTGCAAGGGCGGGGTCTGCGGTACGTGCCGCGCCCTGGTCACCGAGGGCGAGGTGGAGATGCGCCGCAACTTCGCGCTGGAGGAGAAGGAGCTGGCCGCCGGCTACGTGCTGACCTGCCAGGCCCGCCCGCTCACCGACCGGGTGACGGTCGACTACGACCGCTGAGCGGGCACCGCGGCCGCCCCGGCCGGCGGTCCGAGCAGCGCGACGATGTCGTGGACGGCGGCCCGGCCCGCCCGGTTGGCACCGACGGTGCTGGCGGACGGGCCGTAGCCGACCAGGTGGACGCGCGGGTCGACGGTGGCCCGGGTGCCGGTGAGGGCGATCCCGCCGCCGGGGGAGCGCAGGCCGAGCGGGGCGAGGTGGCCGACCTCGGGGCGGAACCCGGTGGCCCAGACGATCGCGTCGACCGCCAGCTCCCGCTCGCCCCAGGCGACGCCGTGCTCGGTGAGGCGGTCGAACATCGGCCGGCGGTGCAGGGCGCCGAGCTCCTCGGCCTGGCGGTAGGCGACGGACGGGCCGAGCCCGGTCACGCTCACCACGCTGCGCACCGGCAGCCCCTGGCGGACCCGCTCCTCGACCTTGGCGACCACCGCGCGGCCGTACTCGGGGGTGAACGGGCCCTCGTGGAAGACGGGCGGGGTACGGGTGACCCAGACCGTCTCGCCGACGGCCGCGACCTCGGACAGCACCTGGACCGCCGAGGCGCCGCCGCCGACCACCAGGACGCGCTTTCCGGCGAACTCCGCCGGCCCCCGGTACTCGGCGTAGTGCAGCTGCCGCCCGGCGAAGTGGCCGGGGTAGTGCGGCACGAAGGGACGGGTCCAGGTGCCGGTGGCGTTGATCAGCGCCCGGGTGGACCAGGTACCGGCGTCCGTCCCGACCAGCAGGCGGGCGTCCGGCCGGTCGGACTCGGAGCGCACCGCCCGGACGTGGACGGGGCGCACCACCGGGAGCGTGTGCTTCGCCTCGTACGCCGTGAAGTACCCCGGGACCACCTCGCGCGCGGGCGCGTCCGGGTCGGGCTCGGGCAGTTCGAAGTCGGGCAGGTCGTGGAAGCCGTGCACGGTGGCCATCCGCAGCGAGGGCGCGCGGTGCGCCCAGGCGCCGCCGGGGGCGGAGCCGGCGTCGAGGACGACGAAGCCGCCGTCGGCGTCCTCCCGGTAGGGGGCGAAGCCGCGGCGGCGCAGGTGGTAGGCGGCGGACAGACCGGCCTGCCCGGCCCCGACCACCAGGACGTCCACCCGTCGGGTGGTCCGGCCGGCCCCCGGGGCGGCGTCGGCGGCGAGCGGGGCGGCCCCGGGCTCGACCGCCCCCAGGTTGGTTGCACCGTAAACAGTCACGCCGGTGAAACATCCCGCGGGCGGGGAGTGTTCCCGGCGCGGGGGAGGACCCTCACGCCGGGACCCGGCGGTGGGTGCGGCCAGGGGCTCGGGCGGCCGGCTCAGGTGAGCGGGGAGATCACCACGGCGGTGCCGTAGGCGCAGACCTCGGTCCCCGCGTCCAGCGCCTCCGTCACGTCGAACCGGAACATCAGGACCGCGTTGCCACCGCGTGCCTTGGTCTGCTCGACCAGGCGCTCCATCGCCTCGTTGCGGCTCTCTACCAGGGTCTTCGTCAGACCCCGCAGCTCGCCGCCGACCAGTGACTTCAGGGAGGCGCCGATCTGGCTGCCGATGTGCCGGCTGCGGACCGTCAGGCCGAAGACCTCGCCGATGACGTGGTCGACCCGGAAGCCGGGGATGTCGTTGGTGGTCACGACCAGGACCTGGGCGTCCGGGCGCTGCCCGCCGCCGAATTCGTCGATGTTAGCCATGGGGCCATCCTGCGGGCTGCGTACCGCCGGTGGGCAGAGGCATGGCCGGGAACCGGCGGAGAAGGCGCCGAGATGCCGGACGGACCGGTGATCGGTCGGCGGAAAGGCCGTACCGTAGCCCCATGGGCGAGCGAAGCGATCATCCACAGGGGCCGGGCGCGGCGGAGGACTCGGGCGCGCAGGAGATCGAGGCGACGGTGGTGCTGGGCCTGCGGATCACCGACTGGCCGGCGTTGCGGGCGGCCGCGATCGCGGCCGTCGAGGAGCTGGACTTCGCGGGCGTCGACCCGGCGGGTCAGCGCCGTGAGCTGCTGCGCGAGGTGTCCGAGGACGCCAACGCGGCGCTCGGCGCGTTGCTGCACCCGGACCGGCTGGTGGCCGCGATCGCCGGTGTCGAGGCGATCGGCGGCACGCTGGAGATCAGCGTGACCGAGGACTTCGCGCCGGATTTCGCCGAGTTGTTCCCGCTGGACGGCGGCGAGGACGAGGACGGCGGCGGCGGGGCCGGCGACTGGACGCTGACCCCGCGCACGGCCTGCCTCCTCCACGCCCAACTGCTGGGCCTGGCCGACGCCGCGTACGACGACCTGGAGGAGCACGAGGACGAGCCGGTCGGCGACGGCGACGAGACGGACTGGACGGTCTTCGCCCGGCTGCCGCAGCGCACCTGGCGCCAGCACCGGAACTGGCGCCGGGCGATGGCCCGCGCCTTCGACGACCTCGCCGACGACCTCGCGCTCGGTGAGTGGCCGCTGCCGCGGAACCTGGCCGAGGAGATCGCGCTGCGGATGGCCCTGGTGGACGCCCGCACGCTGCTCGGCGCGCAGCCGGAGTCGGTCGCCGACATGATGGGCGACCTGCCGGCCGACCTCTACGACTACGACTGGGACGGCTGCCACGACGAGCTCTTCGGCGTCTTCGGGCCGGACGACGGCGATCCGGAGCTGAGCACCGAGCAGCGCACCGAACTGCTGCTCGCGGCGACCCACCCGGAGGGCTGGTTCCTGGTGTACGAGGACGCCGAGGAGCGGGATCCGCAGCGCGGCTACCGGCGCTGACGGCGCGGGTCGGGGCGGCCCGGCCGGGTGGGGCGGGGTGCGCGGCGGCCGGTTAGGCTGCGGGCATGTCCGATTTGTCCGACAGTCCTGACGGGCCCGCCGCCGGCGCGGGCCTCGCCGACGCCGGTGCGGCCGCCGCCCTGGGTACCGCCGTCTCCGGCGCCCGCGCCTTCGGAGCCGCCGCCGGAGCCGCCGATGCCGGTGCCCACGACGCCGCCGGTACCGACGACCGCGTGCTGGAGCGGCTCACGCTGGGCCTGGAGGGCGTCGAGGCCGCCCAGCGCGGGCGGCGGGCGCAGGCCCGGGAGAGCTTCGAGCGGCTCTGGCACGAGCTCGGCGAACGCGGCGACGTCTTCCACCGCTGCGTCCTCGCCCACTACCTGGCCGATCTGCAGGACGATCCGCACGCCGAGCTGGAGTGGGACCGCCGGGCCCTGGCCGCCGCCGACTCGCTGACCGCCGAGCGCGCGCAGACCTACGCGGCCGCCCTCCAGGTCCGGGCGTTCTACCCGGCCCTGCACCTCAACCTGGCCTCCGACCACCTCAAGCTCGGCGAGCCCGAGCCGGCGCGCGAGCAGTTGGAGCGCGCCGTGCGGAGCCTCGACGCGCTGCCGCAGGACGCGTACAGCGCGGGTATCCGGACCGCCGTCGAGGAGTTGCGGCAGCGCCTGCGCTGACCGGCCCGCCGGCCCCCGGTGGGAGCCCCGGGCCCGGCGGTGCGTCCCGGCCGACCTGGCGTGATCACCGCCGCGTGCGGGCTGGCATGCTGGACGGGTGACTTCTCCGTTCGACGCCCCCGTCCCCGCCCCTGCTCCCGAGGACCGCGACGCCCGGCCGCAGTACGTGCTGCCGCTGGTCGTCCGGCTGGAGCGGGCCACCCCGCCCGGGCGGACCGACGCGCTGGAGACCTCGGCGCGGGCCGTGCTCACCCTGCTCTCCGACCCCCGGGTCACCGCGCCGGACGGCGAGTGGGCCGAGCGGGTCGAGGCCTGGGAGGACGCCCGGATCCGCAAGGTCGTCCGGCGCGCCCGGGGCGGCGAGTGGCGCCGGGCGGGCGAGCTGCCGGGCATCACGGTGGCCGGCCGGGAGGCGGAGGTGCGGGTGTTCCCGCCGGTCCCGCTCGACGGCTGGCCCAAGGAGCTCGCCAAGCTCCAGGTCTCGGGCACCGATCTGGAGGAGAGCGGTCCGGTCGCCGAGCCCGGGGCGGGCCTGCCGGTGCTCTGGCTCAACCCGGAGCTGGAGATGAGCGCCGGCAAGACGATGGCCCAGACCGGCCACGCCGCCCAGCTCGCCTGGTGGCGGCTGGACGACGCGCAGCGCAAGGAGTGGGCGGAGTCCGGCTTCGCGCTGGCGGTCCGGACGGCCACCCCGCAAGCCTGGGCGGAGCTGGTGGCGAGCGGTCTGCCGCTGGTCCAGGACGCGGGGTTCACCGAGATCGCCCCCGGGCTAACTGTTGCACTCGAAGGCGGCGAGCGCTACTGCCCCACCCCGCGCCTACGACGTCCGTAATGCATCACCTTGACCTCAACTGGGCAACGTAGCAGGTGAGGCGCGCGTTCTGGTGACCGCACGCCTCCGGCAGACCTTCTTGGAGGGGTGAAGGGACGGCGCTTCCTCTGTCAGGCAGGACGGGCCAGCATCCGCCAGCGCTTGGAGGACAGTCCACCTGCTGTCGCCGCCGAGGAGTAGGGGGCGCGGAGCCGCAGGTCGCGGCCCACGCGGAGATGATCGGCGAGTCCGGCTCAGCCGGTCCGCAGGGCGTTCATCAAGATCAATGGCGATCAGGTCGCGGCCGGGTCATCGGGGTGGGCCACGACGAAGGCTTCCATCGGGCCGAGGTCTTCGGGGGACGGGCTGCGGGCTTCGCCCGCGCGGACGGAACCGCCTGCTGGTGGTCAGGTGCTGGGCCGGCCCGTGGGCATCTGGAGGCCGAAGTCGCGGAAGTTGACGGCGTAC
Organism: Kitasatospora sp. NPDC059973; assembly: GCF_042737525.1. Lineage (NCBI taxonomy): Bacteria > Bacillati > Actinomycetota > Actinomycetes > Kitasatosporales > Streptomycetaceae > Kitasatospora > Kitasatospora sp. NPDC059973. The sequence goes on from NZ_JBHWUI010000037.1 coordinate 30,240, forward strand.
CAGGCGCATCTGTGACGCCCTCTCAGAGCGCGCGGCGGCGACGAGGGCTCTGTGTACGGTTCGGCGACCTTCGAGGCTTCGATCTGGAGCCAGGCGTGGTGGAAGGCCATGCGGGCGAGCCTCGAGCTGGCCTCGTCGGTCAGCTCCCTTCGGGCATCTGGACGGTGTCTTGGTGTTGGTAGAGCCGTACGGTCCAGGTGGTGAACCTGTTGAGGGCGATGGCGGGCGCGTTCCCGTTGTCGATCAGCGGTTGGCAGATCTTTTTCAGGTTCTGCTGCGCGTTCGCGAGCTCGGTGTTGAGTCGGGGGCGGGAGAAGCCGAGGCTGAGGGCGTTGATTTTGCCTTCGCCGTGTTCGCGTTCGGTTCCGGCGAGGTCGTTGGCCACGCGGACGGCGAGGCTGGCGTGCTGTGCGGCGTCGGTGAGCAGGGGCAGGTGCCTCGGGAGGTCGGGTGCGTCCATGGCGGCCCACAGCGTGGTCATGAGGGGCAGGACGCCAATGGAGTCCGCTGCGATCTTGAAGTACTCCTGTGCGCCGAAAGGAAGGCTTGCCTCCTGACCGTGCCAACGGCTGGCCTGGTACTCGACGGACATGGCGTCGAGCATGCGGTGGAGGGATGCGCGGAGCTGGGGGTCGAGGAGGTCGTGCGACGGCAGTTGGGCGAGGCTGTGGAGGATGCTCTCGAGTGCGCCGGCGATGGGGTTTCCGGTCCCAGGGGCGGCGCCGTTCAGCACGTTGCGGCAGCTGTCGAAGGTGGCGTCGACCTCCGCGGCGTCGGCTTCCGCTGTGTCGGCGTGGTCGTCGACGACCACGATCCAGCACGCCAGGCGCGCGGCGGGCAGCAGATCTCGAGGTCTCATCCACGGAGCCGTGAATACGGCGGTCATGGTGCATTCCAGGAGCAAGTCGCGGCGGAAGTGCGGCTGCAGGTCGCGGACGGCGTCGGTGAGTCTGGCGTGCAGTTCGATCATGCTTGCGGCGGTGTCCGCGCCGACGTCGGCGGGGAGGTCCCGGTCCAGGCGCCATGCCGACGGCGCCGTGCGACGAAAGTCTCGGTTAATTGTGGCCCTCTCCATTCGATCTTCCGGACGCGCCGTGCTCCGGTTCGGCGTTCCAGCGGCAGACTGCCGAAATGCGTATCACTCCTTTGCTTCGGGGCAAAGTCGCTGTTCGCCGGGGTGTGAGGGCTCTGCCTCCCCGTGGGGAGGGAGAGAAGCGGTGGGGGCCGTGGTGCGGGTGGTGGCCCGCAGCTTCAGTCCGCGGGGGGTCAGGGCGGGGCCGCCGATGGCGGGGCGGACGCGCAGGTCGGGGAGGGGCTGCAGGCGCCAGCGGTTGGTGATGGTGGCCAGGGCGAGGGTGGCCGAGGCGGCGGCGAACCGGTCGCCGATGCACTTGCGGGCTCCGCCGCCGAAGGGGAGGAACGCCTCGCGCCGAGGCGGATGGGGGGCGCCTGGTGCCCACCGGTCGGGGTCGAACCGGTCGGGGTCCGGATACAGGTCGGCTCGGCGGTGGATGAGATAAGGGCTGTACAGGATGGTGGCGCCGACGGGGACCGGGTGCCGGCCCAGCTGGGTGTCGGCCGTGCAGACGCGGGTGGAGCCCCAGATGGGAGGCCACAGGCGCAAGGTCTCGGTGATGACGCGGCCGGTCAGCTCCAGGCGGGGCAGGTCGGCGTGGGTGGCCGGGCGGCCGTCGAGGACGGCATCGACCTCGGTGTGCAGGCGCCTCTCGATGTCGGGATGCTGTCCCAGCAGGTGCAGCGCCGAGGCCAGGCTGGATGCGGACGTCTCTGTCGCGGCCAGGAAGAACGTGACGATCTGATCGATGATCTCGGTATCGGTCAGCATCTGCTGGGCGGGACCGGAGTCGGGGTCATGGGCGGTGAGGAGCATCGACAGCAGGTCGCCGTGGTCGATGCCGGCGGCCCTGCGGTCGGTGACGATGTGCCGGAGGTTGCGGCGTAGGCGCACCCACGCCTGCTGGTAGCGGCGGTTGCCGGGGGTGGGCAGCCGGGCCAGCAACGGTGGTGTCGCCATCTGCACGGAGAGCGCTTTGATGATGGTGTTGAGGTCGCTGAGTGATTCGGTCAGCACATGGGGAGGCGTCGTGGCCGAGAACATGGTGTCGAGCGTGATCCTGGCGGTGAGCGCCTGTGTTTCGGCGAGTACATCGAGGATCTGGCCGTCCTGCCAGGATCCGGTCGCCTCGGCGGCCCGCGCGGTGGTGGCCCGCGCGTAGCCCGGGAGGCGGGGGGCCTGGAAGGCGGGCTGGAGCATGCGCCGCTGACGGCGGTGCTCACTGTGCGGACAGGTCAGCAGGGCGTCTCCCACGACCTTCCGGCCCAGGTCGAAGATCGGTCCGCCCTTGTCGAAGATCTTGTCGTTGCGCAGGACATGGCTGGTCAGATCCGGGTCGCAGACCACCAGCGCTCGCAGCGGCCCGAGACGGACCTGTACGACGTCGCCCTGTGCCGGCAGGCCGGCGAGGAACTTCAAGGGGTTGCGCAGCAGCGGCACGAGATGGCCCAACAGGGGCAGTTCCCCGGCTGCCTTGGGGACCGGACTGCCGGTGCCGTCCCCCTTGTTGCCGGTCGTTGACGCTGCCGGTGATTTCGCCATGGGGCACTTCCTCGGAAGAGACGTCGGGTGCGGGTGAGAGATCAGCGCGTCGATACCCGCCCGCGCCCCTGCTTTCCTGTGGCCGGTGCCACAAGGGGGCTAGCGGTTCCCGGCGGCGCCCGGCGGCGGTGTGATGCCTCGAGCTGCCAGCTGGGCGAGGTGCAGGGCTGCGACGGCTGGGGCGTGTGCGAGTGCGGGGTGGTGGTAGAGGTCCTTGCCGGTCCAGAGCTCGGCCCCGTCCGGGTGTGCGATGCGGGCGAGCAGGAAGTCGCTTCCGCGGGTGACGGCGTGCTCGATCGCCGGGCCGGCGGTGCGGGGGGTGAGTTGGAGGGTGAGCAGGGCGTAGGCGGTCTCTTCGAGGGTTCCCTGCCACCGGCCCCATGAGCCGTCCGGGCGCTGGGTGGACAGCGTCCACTGCAAGGCCTTGTCCACGGCGGTCGCCGCAGCGCCGGTTCCGTAGTGGGCGAGGGCCAGGGTGCAGCACATGGCCGGGTAGTAGGGGGAGGCGTGCCATTTGTCGTCCCAGCTGCCGTCGGGCCGCTGCTGCTCACAGATCCAGGTCGAGAGCTTGGTGACGGCCGCCTGGTAGCGGTGGGCATCGGGCGGGCCCGGCCGAGCGGCGGCGAGGTGCTGGCCCAGTGCTTCCAGCTGATGGGCGTTGGTGCTCGGGGATGCGGTGCGTTCTCCCGGCCAGGTGCAGAAGTGATCGCCCTGCTCGTACCCGAACAGACATCCGGGGTCCTGGGGGATTCCGAGCAGGGCCAGCGTGAACAGCACGATGGAGGTGGTGTCACCGTCGACCGGAAGGCCGGCCCCGCCCGCGGCGCCGTCAGGGCCCAGGGCGTTCACCAGGCCCTTCACGAGGTGATCGGGCACCGGGGGGTACAAGCCCGCGCGGGCCAGGACACCCAGCACCGCCGCACGCTCGAAGACCTCGATGGGAACGGGCGCCGGCGCCAGGCCGCCGAAGTCGGACACCACTGTCTCCAGGAAGGCGATGGCCGGACCGTGCGTGGGGGCAGGGCCGAGCCATGCTGCGGTGGCCGCCGGCGAGGCTCCCACGGTGCCGGGTTCCACCGGGCGCACCCCCCGGGCTCCACAGGCCGCGTCGCCGGCGCTCTCCAGCGAGTACAGGGCCTTGTCGGGTACCGCGCCGCCGGCCTGGAGCCGGGAACGCAGCGTGGCCAGAACGTTGGCGTCGACATCGGCCGGCAAAGACAGACGGCCCGACGGCAGCCAGGTTTGTGCAGCCGAGGACGGAGCGTCGCGCAGCCTGTCCAGCTGGATGTTGACCGCCTCGATGAGGGCGGGGACGACCAGTTCGATCGCGTGGGTGTCTGGCAGCGGTGCGCGCATGCTGCTCAGTTGGCGCAAGAGTGCCTCAAGGCCCCGGGCGGCGCACGCGGCCACGCGCGCCCGGTCGGCGCCGGTTACGCCGGGTGCGCGCTGCAGGGTGGTCAGCAGGGCCTCGGTCGCACTGAGGGTGGGCACCAGAGCGAAGCCCTCCGATGCCGCGGGGCCCCAGTTCCCGTCCGCCTGCTGGGTGTCGAGAAGGTGCTGCAGCCGCCTTTCGTGTCCGGCCAGCCAAGGCGCCAGACTCACCAGCCGCGCTGTTTCGTACAGCGAGGGGGCGGGGCGGCCCCAAGGCGCGGCCACGAGATCGGCGATTAGCTGGGCGGCTGCCGCGGGGGCATCGAAACGGCTGGTCTGCGTCGGTGCGTCGGCTGTCGTCATCGCTGGTCTCCGTGGTGAGGATCCGGGCAAGGCTGCATTTTTGGCGTCGTCGACGGGAGCGGGGACGTCATGTGGTTCTGTCCGTGGTGGTGTGGGCGAGCTTGCGCAGGGCCGCGGTCGCGGAGGGCGTGAACGGCGCCTTGTCCAGGGCCTGCAGGGCTTGCTCGAAGCGGACACGGATCATCTGCTCGACTTCCTGGCGGGCTCCGGTGGCGGTGAGGATCTCGCGAACATCGGCCGCACCGTCGTCGTCCAAGTCCGGGTTGCCGATCAGCTTTTGCAGCATGCGCCGCTGAGAGGCATCGGCGCGCTGGAGGGCAAGCGCGACCAGAACGGTCTGCTTGCCGCCGCGGAAGTCGTCCGAAGCGGACTTCCCCGTCCTGCCCACACTGCCGAACGCGCCCAGCAGGTCATCACGCAACTGGAACGCCTCGCCCAGAGGCGTCGCGAAAGCGGTGCAGGCGGCCAGGACAGCCGGACCCGCGCCACCGAGCAGCGCACCGATGTGCAGAGGGCGCTCACAGGTGTATTTGGCGGTCTTCAAACGGACCACACGTAGCGCCGCTCCGACATCCGCGGTGAACTGTCCAGCGGTGACGAGATCTAGGTACTGGCCGTACATCAGCTCGGTGCGCATCGTGTCGATGACCGGGAGCACGGCCGCAAGCCGGCTGGGGGACAGACGGGCTGTGTGCAGGAGTTCGTCTGACCAGGCCAAGGCCAGGTCACCGACCAGGATGGCTGCGCCGGTGCCCACGCGGTCGCTGTCACCGGGGGCACCTGAGGCGCGATGACGGTCGGCCAGGGCACGGTGGACGGTCGGCCGACCCCGGCGCGTGTCGGAACGGTCCATGAGGTCGTCGTGGATCAGGGCGAAGGTATGGAACATCTCCAGCGCGGCCGCAGCACGGATCACCGTCGCGGGGGCGTCGTAATCCTGCGCGGTGTGCCAGCCGATCACACACAGCAGCGGGCGCAACCGCTTCCCACTGGCGAAGACGAAGTCACCCAGTGCCCGGGGCACCTCGTCAGGCAGGCGTGAGTCCACCGCAGCGGTGACTTTGTGCCGCAGGAACTCCTCCAGCACCGCGTCAACATCTTGGCGGATGCCGGGCAGGTCCAGCGTGAGTGCGGCCGTGGAGGCCTGGGAAACCGTCAAGGCCGGTTCCGGCCCCAGCCCCGGGCATACACCGGTCTACCGCCCGCCTCGGCGGCGGACAGCGAAGCGGCCTGAACACGGGCAGGGCAGCGGAGAGCAGGCAGGAGAGCCAACAACCATCACATCCAGCGCTTGAAGGGGCAACCTCGTGGCGGGAACCTACCCAAGTCCCCAGGACGGAGAAACAGTCGTCCCGGGAAGCACGCAGGCGCACACCGCACCCGCTGGTCACTCCAGAGGTCCACAGCCCTTACACGCCCGCCATGCGCCCCTGCCCCGCCCGTACGCCCCTGCCCGTTCCGCCTCAACCGGAGCCCTCATAGGGATCAGCGGCGGCCCGGCAGGCTTCCCGGAGCGCCCGCCGAATCCGTAAAGCCTGCGGTCTTCGGTGTAACTCCGGACCAAGGAAGAACACTTGATGCGCGACATGGCTGTCTCTGTCGCGGCGGTTGAAGAGGTACGGCCGGTCGAGCTGTCGGCGACCTGCTGGACGACGGGTTGATCGGGCCCCGCCGACGGCAGCAAGGCCGTCTGTGTGCGAGACGTCGGCGGACCAGCCGTCCTCGGCGGCATGGTCGTGGGAACCATCTCCGGTGACCGCGCGGCCGCTGGCTCCACTACCGGGCCCGCGATACGCGGCACCACCAGCCGCTGAGGCCCCCGCCAGAGCAACGCCCGGGGGCCGCCCGCGTTCGCGGGCGGCCCCCGGGGCGTTGGGTCGTGTGATGAGGAAAGGCCACACCTATGCGCCGCGCCGCAGGGCGGTGCGGTCTGGGAGCGAGGGCGTGGCGAGGCCCCGGACCGGCCGCTGTCCGGGGCTTCGCGGGGACTGAACCCCCGGCCCGAGCCGGAGGCTTGCGCGAACAGGACTGGCGCCCTTCCTCCGGGGAAGGGCGCCGCCTTGGTGTCCGGTCGGGTCAGGGGCAGGTGACGAGGAGGATGGAGATGACGGTGCAGGTGGCGGTGTCAGTGTCGTTGGCCGCGTTGGGGTCGGTGGGTGCGGAGGCGGTGCGGGTCGCGGTGACCGATACGTGGCCGAGCGAGAGCAGGCTGAGTGGCACGCGGAAGGTCTTGGCCGCGTTCGCTCCGTTGGCGATGGTCCCGTAGGTGCAGGTCACCGTGCCGGTCGCGGTGGTGCACCCGGCCGACAGGTTGGTGGCGCTGGCCCCCGGGGGCAGGGCCGCGGTGACGGTGGCCGAACCGGCCGCCCCGGGGCCGGAGTTGTTCGCCGTCAGGGTGTAGGTGAGGTAGGGCACCAGGATGCCCAGATGCGGCTGCGCGGTGACGTCGACGGCGATGTCGGCGGGGGGAAGCAGGTAGGTGTACCGGCTGGCGGGGGTGGTGGTGCTGGTGCCGCCGGGGGTGGTGACGGTGATGTCGACGGTGCCGGCCGCGTGCGCGGGGGCGGTCGCGGTGATGGACGTCGCGGAGTTGACCGTGAACGACGTGGCCGGGGTTCCGCCGAAGGAGACACCGGCGGTGCCGGTGAGGTCCGTGCCGGTGATCGTGACGGCGGTGCCGCCGGAGGTCGGGCCGGAGGCGGGGCTGATGGTGGTGATCTCGGGTGCGGGGGTGGTGTGCAGGGAGAGGCGGGTGGGGCTGTTGAGGCCGGTGGCGGCGGTGGTGACGGTGTGGGTGGCGGTGTCGATGGCGTAGAGGTTTCCGGGCACCGTCCCGCTGGGGTTGACCGGGTCCACCGCGTAGACGGTGGTGCCGGTGGAGTTGACCTGGACGTCCTGGATGTTGCCGAGGCCGCCGACGAAGGTGGTGGCGGTGTTGGTGGCGGTGTCGATGACGTGGACGCCGTGGTTGCGCGGGCTGCTGGCGTAGAGGGTGCCGCCGTCGGGGCTGATCGTCAGGCTGATGGGGTTGTCGGCGGTGATGCTGGCGGTGAGGGTGTTGGTGGCGGTGTCGATTCTGGCGATGGTCGTGCCGCTGCCGATGGCGGCGTAGACGGCGGTGCCCGCCGGGTTGACGGCCGCGCCGTAGGGGGTGCCGTCGAGCGGCACGGTGGCGGTCACCGTCGCGGTGGCGGTGTCGATCACGGTCAGGGCGTTGGGGTTGAACGTGGTGACGTAGGCGGTGGTCCCGGCGGGGTTGAGGGCCAGGCTCGTGTGGTTGCCCGCCACCGGCACGCTGGCGGTGATGCTGTTGGTGGCGGTGTCGATGACCTCGACGGCGTGCGCGGAGGTGTCGGCGACGTAGACGGCGGTGCCGGCGTTGTTCACGGCGATCGCGGTGGGGATCCCGGGGAGCGGGACCGTGGCGGTGACCGCGGCGGTGGCGGTGTCGATGACGGCGACGGTGTTCGGGAAGGCGGCGGCCGCGTACGCGGTGGTCCCGGCCGGGTTGACCGCTACGTCCTGGGCGTAGCCGCCGACGGGGATCGACGCGGTGGTGGTGCCGGTGGTGGTGTCGACGGCCAGGACGGCCTGGCCCAGCTGGCTGGTGACGTAGGCGGTGGTGTGACCGGGCTGGAGCGCGTGCGCGGCCGGCGCGACGGCGGCGACCAGGCCGGCCGCGGCGAGTGCGGTGGTCGCGGTCAGAGCCACCACACGGCGCGCCCATCCGGTGGGAGCGGGTCGGGTGGGCAGGGTCAAGGACATCGAGATGTTCCCTCCGGAAAGTCCCGCGCCGCGGCGGCGGGAACCGGAAGGGCCCCAGGGAACCGGTGGCGGTGCGGTGGAACCCGCACACGCCCGCCCCGGTGGCGCTCTGCCACCAGGGTCTGGGCCCGTACGTCGTTCACCGCCGCGGCGGCGTCCCCGCCGGCCGCGACAGCCATCGGTCCCACCCGGGCAGCCCTGACAGCGGGCCCCCGGGGAGGGTCGAAGCCGAATATCCCAGCGGCACCACCGCCCGCGCACCGGTACCTGGGCCCTTGACCGGATTTCGCCGGTACCCGACCGCCGCGAGGCCCTACCCGGTGGTACGGACCGGCTGGCCGACAACCAAGTGGGCTGTCCCGCCGCGGAGTTGAACCTGATGCCGCAGGGGTGGAGGTGCCCTCGGTGAAGGGTGGTGCGTGGCGGCACCGGGCGGAGGCGGTCCCGCGCCCCGAGGTGGCATCACCCCGGGGCGGATTCTCTCGGGGGCCTGATCAGGGACGGCTGGCGGGGTGCGGGGTCACTGGTACAGGTAGAGGTTCTGGTCGTTGTTGGTCGCGCTGGTGCCCGCGGCGGTGGTGACCTGGACGTAGACCTTGGAGTAGGGGGCGGCCGGGGCGGTCACGGTGCAGCTGGTGGCCGTGCAGGTCACGGCGGTGGCCTTGCGTCCGGGTCCGAAGGTGACGGAGGTGGCGCCGGCCAGGTTGGTGCCGGTGAGGGTGACCTTGTTGCCGCCCGCGGTGGGGCCGCTGTTCGGGCTCAGCGCGGTGACGGTCGGCACTCCGTAGGCGTAGCGGCTCGCGGGTGTGGGGGTGCTCCACCCGCCGTTGGCGGTGCGCACCTTGACGTCGACGATGCCCACGGTTCCGGCGGGGGCCTGCATGGTGCAGGTGGTGTCGGAGGAGCAGGAGCCGTTGGCGACGTACTTGGTGCCGAAGGTGACCTGGTTGGCGCCGGTGAGGTTGGTGCCGGTGATGGTGACCATGTTGCCCCCGGCCACGGGGCCGTTGTTCGGGCTGAGGCCGGTGACCCTGGGGGGTGCGACGTAGGTGTAGTAGACGTTGGTCATGCTCCACGCGCCGTTGTCGGTGTCGATGGCCACCATGAGGTTGACCGACTGGTTGATCGTGGCGTTCGGGTTGCCCGCGGGGACGGTGCCGGTGCAGGAGGTCTTGGTGCAGTTCACGTTGGTGGCGAGGTGACCGTTGAAGTCGATCAGGGTTGCCTTGGGGTCGTTGCCGTACAGGTCGGTCCCTGTGATGGTGAAGGTGCCGCCGCCGGCCGCCGGGCCGCTGGCAGGGCTGATCGAGTCCACCTGCGTCCACGTCTGGGGCTCGGCGTGGGCGGGCCCGGTGAGGGCGGTGGGGCCGGTCAGCCCGAGCAGGGCCACGGCGACGACTGCCGCCTTGGCGGTGAAACGGCCACGCCAACCAGGGCGGGAAGGTCGGGTGGGCGCATGGGGGTTCGAGGTGTCAGCCATCTGGGTTTCCATTCTCAAAGCAGGCGTTGCCGGGCCGAGGGAGCAGCGCCGGTCCAGGGGCGCGGCTCGTTCGTTGAGCCGGAGCGTGGCCGTGCTGCCCGGAGAAGTCACCGCGAACGCTGGGGAGGCCGGTCAACGCCTCCCCGCTCAACAACCGGGCAACGACATCCGCCCCAGGGGGTAACGGCCCTGCCTGCCCCGACTTTGCGGGCCTGCCCACCCTCAGGGCCGCGCCCTTCTGCGGCGTTCGGCAGCCCGTCGCCCAGCTCCGCGCCGAGGGGCACGAGATCCCGGGCGAGGACGTGGCGTGGCTCTCCCCGCTCAAGCACAAGAATCTGAACGTCCTGGGCCGCTACAGCTTCAGTGCCTCCCAGCCGGTCGACGGCCTGCGCCCGCTGCGTGATCCGGAAGCAGTCGATCTCGACGATGATGACGACGGCCAGGACGTGTGAGCCCGGCATACGGGGCGGCTGAGCCCATGCGCGAAGGCTGGGGAGGCAGTGTCGCCCCGCCGTAGTGCCCCTGGGTCATGTCTGTGTGCTGATCCGTCGGGGTCGTGCTGTGGAAACCGGCCATTTTGTCACCTTGTGCAGCCAGATGGGCACTATGCGTTCTAGGTTGGCCGTGCGTGGGAGGGAGTCTCCGCACGCCCAGGACACGGTGCGTCGCTCGCGCCGGGGGCCGCCCTTGTGCTGCCCTCCGGCCGTGAGCCGGGTGCCGTGCAACGGACAGGGGTGAATGCATGACGGACGTCGAGAGCGACACCAATTCCGGCCTTCCCGAAGGGATGGCCGCACCGTCGGTCGAGGCCCAGGAGCTGGCCGCGAAGGCCCGCGTGGAGCTGCAGGCGCGGGGCGGTGACGTTTGGGTGGAGACGAAGTGGTGGGGCTTCCAGGTCCACATGAACGAAGCCACGGCCGCTGACTTCTCGGATGTCGTCGACCGCGTCGGCGACATCATCGAAGGCACGATCCCCAAGATCGGCAGGGCGCTGGCCGCCGTGATGAAGCTCCACTCGATGTGGATCAAGGCCGTCAACGGGCCCACCGGCGTCAAGTGCAGCTCCCCGTGGTTCGCTCCGAGCCTGCTCATCCCCAGCAGCAGGGGCGGGGTCGTGGGTGACCCCAAGCTGTGGTGGACGGTGTACGAGCCCGGCCCGGGGTGGAGCCCGGACGAGAAGTTCGCCGCCCACTACAGCGGATCCAACCCGGCCCTGGCTGCCTTCAACGGCCGTCTGTACCTCGCGCACCGCGGCAGCGACGCCGGCGGTGGCGACGCCCAGCTGTGGTGGGCGGTCTACGACGCGCAGAGCGGCTGGAGCGAGGACCAGGTCTTCCCGGGGCACTCCAGCTCCCACGGCCCCGCGCTGGCCGTCTTCAACGGCAAGCTGCACTGCGTGCACCGCGGTGTCGCGGGCGATGAGCGGCTGTGGCACTCCACCTTCGACGGCACCCGCTGGAGCGCGGACACTCCGCTGCCGGCACACGGCAGTTCGGTGGGGCCCGCGCTGGCCGTCTTCAAGAACAAGCTGTACCTGGTACACCGCGGCGGTGGCAGCGACGGCCGGCTCTGGTGGTCCACCTTCGACGGCACCCGCTGGAGCAACGACACCCCTCTCGGCAGCCACTCCACTGCCTCGAACCCCGCCCTGGCCGTCTACGGCGACAAGCTGCACTGCCTCCACCGGGGCGGCGGCAGCGACACCATCCTCTACCACACCACCACCGTGGACGGCGTCAACTGGAGCGCGGACACCAAACTCCCCGCCCACAACAGCCTGGAAGGCCCGGGCCTGACCGTGTACGACAACAAGCTGTACTGCGTCCACCGCGGCTACGGCGGCGGTGACCAGCACCTGTGGTGGTCCTACTACAACGGCTCCTCCTGGAGCGGCGACACCAAGTTCCCCGACCACACCAGCGGCGCCGGACCCGCCGTGATCGCCTACCGCGACCCGAACGGCACCCGCGACCAGCTCCTGGTCGTCCACCGCGGCTACGGCGCACGCGCCGCCGGCACCGACACCGCCGAGGACGAAGCACGCCTCGCCGCCGAAGCGAGCACGCCGGAGCAGGCCGAGTAGAACCGGTAGATCAATCAGGTCTTCACCAGGTCCTTGCCGGAGCACGGTCGCCTCACGTCGCCTCAGGTAGGGCCCCGTTTCAGGAAGACGCGCCGGGAGACGTGCTCGGGGAGCGGTCAAGTGACCGCCCCCCGAGCAGCCACTGGGATCCCAGTAGTTCTCGCCGAAGAAACAACGCTAAGGAACGATCCGCAGGTCAGCGCGTGGGTTCCGTGGTCCACCCGGTCGTCCTCGGCCATCCGGGGTGAAACGCGGATTGAGGCCCCGTTCGGCGCCATCGATCGGCCGGTTCCGGCCAAACCGCGCCGGACGTTCACACCCGGTCCGTAAGCCGTGAATGATCTTGGGAGCGAATCATGTCGGCGACCGCCGCACCGATTCCAACCCGAGGAGCACTCGTGAGCGACAGCGAAACAGAACCCACCATGACGGCCGCCAAGAGGGAATCCAACAGATTCCGGCGGTGGTCCAGGTGACTGAGTCGCCCGCGGCCGCCGAAGCCCGCGACAAACTGCTTGCCGCCATCGGCCGCGAAGCGGAGCATGTCCCGGCCGCCAACCCCGGCCAGGCGTCTTCGGCGTTGGTCGAACTCGCCCGCGCATACGTCCTGGTGACGGGTGGCTCTGCCGCAGATGACGACGTGAAGCCCGGTTTCGCCCGGACGTTCCGCTACGACGGGGGCGGCAACCAGCTCGGCTTGGTTCATACGGGCCCACAAGCACACGGGCGCTGAGCGTCCGGGCGTGGGGGACCATCGGTACACCCACTAGCGCTAAGCAGCAGATCCTGATCAGCCCGCTGCGACAGGCACATGAAGCCGTGCCATGCCCTGAGAGGCCTGCGGGGTGGTCAAAGCCACGGCAGACGGCCACGACCACCCCGCAGCACGTGCCGCTACCGCCCGGGGTCGACCTGGTCCCGAGGGTCGAGCTCCTCCCGCCGAGGGAGGCACCCATCCGCTGATCGGCCGCCACTCGAACACCTGCACGGAAGATCCGTATCGCCGGACGTGATGCCCGTGACGGTGCGTCACTCGCAGAAATGGTCATCTGTGCGAGTTCTGCGAACGGGCCGGGAGTGATCACGTTTCCGCAGGTCGGCACTCGCAAAAGCCCTCTCGAAATCGACGCGTTGTGCGAGGCACTTCTGAGAGACTTCCCGCATGGATCTCACGCCCGATCGGGCCGCATTGGCGGTAGAACGTCACGGCTGCCCGAACTGTGACGCGCCCGCCGGCTCCGCCTGCCGCACCCGCGGGGGGAAGACCGCCGCGAAGTACCACACCCCCCGCTTCGTCCTCGTCCCCGCGCTCCGCGAGGAACTCGAAGTCCTCGTCCCCGCCGACCGCCACCCCGGCCGCGCGTGGAAGCAGGGCCCGGCACTCGTGATCGTGCCCGCACCCCGGACCGGGCGGCCGGTCCGGATCGGGTACGCGAGGACCTCGACCGCCCGCCAGGAGCTGGCGAGCCAGCTCGAAGCGCTTCACCGGGCGGAATGCCACAAGGTCTTCAAGGAGCAGATCAGCACCCGGGTGAAGATCCGGCCCGAGCTGGAAAAGGCGCTCGCCCTGGCCCACCAGTTCAAGGAGGCCGCCCCCGAGACGCCCGTCATCCTCACGGTGCACGAGCTCAAGCGCCTCGCGAGGAACGCCGCCGAGCTGATGACGCTGTCCGCCGAGCTCCAGGCCGGGGACATCCAGCTTGAACTTCTCACCGGGCCGCTCACCGGGATTTACGACCCCAACGGCATGGGCGCGATGTTCTTCGCCGTGCTCGCCGTCGCCGGGCAGATCGAGCGTAACTACATCCGGGAGAAGACCCTCGAAGGCCAGGTCATCGCCGCGTCCAAGGGCAACCACGGCGGACGGCCGAAGGTCATCGACGACGACATGCTCACCTTCGCCATCGCGCTCAAGGACAAGGGCGTCCCCGTCCCCGAGATCGCCAAGAAGCTCACCATCAAGACCGGGAAGAACGCGGGCAAGAACCCCTCGGTCGCCTCGCTCTACCGGGCGCTGGCCGAAGCCGAGGGCGCCACCGTGGATGACGGATTGCCGCTGCGGCCCAAGCCCGCCCGTATCCGCCAGCCCGGGGAGCCGCTCACCGCTGAGGAGATCGACCTGCGCGATCGGCTCCAGTCCCAGCCCCACCCGAACGCCGAGATGCGGTAGGGCGTCCTCACCTCAGCGACCCAGGGAACAAGATCAAGTGCTTAACGCTAATGGCTGTTCCGCTGGTCCCCAAGGCCGTGAAAGCCAAGGGTGCCCGGAGCAAGACCCGCCGGCGGGGCCAGGCCCGCGAGGACTTCGTGCTGGAGACCGTGTACTGGGACGCCGGCACCGCCCGGCTCCTGCCGCGCCTGCTGCGCGGCAGGAGCCGGGGGCCGGTGTTCGTCACCCACCGCCGTCCCGGGCCGGGCAAGGTCCTCAGCCCGCGCGACGTGTGCCCGGACACCGGCCTAGCCCGTCTGTCCTACGGCCAGGCCCGCGCCCTGCTGGACCAGCACACCGCGGTGCGCGGACCGGGAACCGGCTGGGACCTGCACGAGTACCGCCATTGCGCCCTTACCCACCTCGGCGAGCAGGGCGCCTCCCTGCTGATACTGATGGCCAAGTCCCGGCACAAGAAGCCGGAGAACGTCCGCCGCTACTTCAAGCCATCGCCTGAGGCGATCGCGGAGCTGACCAGCCTGCTCGCCCCTGGAGACGCGCGCCGCTGACCTCCATCCGGTCCGCAGCCGGCCTGGATGGGGGCCACGACGGTTCGCGGTGACTGTGCTCGGCCGGGTACGGGGGAGCGCGCCCATGCCGCTGGCATGGTGACGGTTGCTGTCCTGCACTGTGCGGGGCTACTTGCGGGTGAGGTAGCCCTCCGCCTGCGCGGTGTTGGTGCCGAATGCTTTGCCGTTGCTGAAGAGATAGGTGCCGCCGGTCACGCGGGTCGAGCCCTTCGCGCACCACGGGTCCACAAACCTGCCGACGGCGCCGCTGGGGGTCTCCCACCGCAAGCCCCGGCCCTTGACATCGGTGCCCGTCATGGAAAGCGTGGCCTTCCCCTTGAAGTCCTCGCCCTTAGCGGGGGCTGCGAGCAGATGAAGTCCCTTGTCCTGGGAGAACACGGCCAGGTACCGCGGCACTCGACCGGCGGTGAGTCCGTTGCCCTGCTCCTGGCTGACTTTCACCCCGACGAACGGCCTCTCGTCCTTGGTGATCTTGCCCCTGGCGCTGGTCACCCAGTCCGACCAACTGGCCCCGCACGTGGCGGCTCGGGCGGCCCCGGTGGTGGAGGCCGCCGCCGACGGGCCCAGTCCAGCCGCGATCACCAGTGCCATCGGCCATGCCCAGCGCGCGTCCAGCCGCCTGCTCATCCGAACTCCCTCATCCGATCGCCGCGCACAGGTCATCCCGCGCGCACCGTGATTGTGGCCGCCGGCCCCGGCCCGGACCGGAGCGGCTAGGACCTGTCCGGGCGATCAAGTTCGCAGCCAGATGGCTAGAGCCGCCGCTGTCGCAGTGCCGAGGAAGACGAAGCCACGCTTGTCATACCTGGTGGCGACGGCCCGGTGCTGCTTCAGGCGGTTGATCGCCCGTTCGACGGTGTTGCGCTTCTTGTACCGCTCCTGGTCGAAGCCCGGCGGCCGTCCGCCTCGTGAGCCTCTGCGTGAGCGAGCGGCCTGGCTATCGATCTTCTCTGGAATGGTGTGCGGTATGCCCCGGCGCCGCAGATAGTCCCGGCACGGTCTGTTGCTGTAGGCCTTGTCGGCCATGACGCTGTCAGGTGTCTTACGGGGTCGGCCCGGCCCGACTCTCGGGACACGGATCTTCCAGCACGGTCTGGAACTGCGAGCAGTCGGCTCGCTGCCCCGGCGTGACGATCAGGGACAGCGGGCGGCAGCGTCCGTCCGCGCTCAGGTGGAGTTTTGTGGTGAACCCACCCCGCGAGCGCCCCAGGCCCTCACCTCCCGCTCCACCTCCATCAGGCGGCCGAGCAGGCTCTGCCACGCGACCTCGCGTTCTGGCGATTTCGCCCCCTGTGGAGGTGGGGTCCATCGGTGGATCGGTACGGGCTCCGGCCGCATGTTGATGCGCACGGACGATCGTCGAGTCCACCGAGACGTCCCAGTCGATCTCACCCGCGCCGTCGGCCGCTGCCTGGACCTGCTGGAGCAGACGCTCCCACATGCCGTTGGCCGACCAGAGCCGATGCCGTTCATAGACCGTCTTCCACGGACCGAACCGTTCGGGCAGATCACGCCACGGCACCCCGGTCCGTACTCGATGCAAGATGCCGTCGATCACCTGACGGTGGTCCCGCCACCTGCCAGAACGCCTGTTGCTGACGGGTAGGAACGGCCGCAGCCGTTCCCACTCGGCATCACTCAGATCACCGCGCCCCATGTCCACATCAACGACTCAAATACGCAGCAGTCGCGAAAGCAGCCGGACCGCTTGATGCGGCCTCGACGTCTGCGGCGAGAGGGGACCGGTGCCAAGGGGCCCGGTGCTTCCCTACTTAGCTTTGGCTTCGACGTTCGCCTCGACTCGGCGGGCCGCCGGCCCGGTCGACGGCTGGAAGCTCATGTTCTGGTCCGCGTTAACGAGATCCGAGTCGGTGGGCACGACGTAGAACCCGTTGGTGGGGACGTGAGCAACGAGGTTGATGCCGTGGCTCGCTGCCCCGGCGCGTGCGTGGAAGGCAGGCGCGAGGGCCGCCGCGCTGTCGGTGGCCACCAGGGCGTAGGCGCGGGCGAGCTCCACCAACGCCGCAGACGCCTGCCCGGCGGACTTCTCGACGACGAGCTGGGCTTCGGCACCAATGGCCGCCAACAGGGCGTCACGGGCCTCCGTCGCGGCAGGCGACGCCTGGACCTGGATTACGGCGGGGATTTGCTGCACGCCTTCGTCGGCGGTGACGGAGTTGGACTCTGTCTCACTGCTGGTCATGGGGACCTCTTCGGCTTTGGTCTGACGGGTTGTAGTCAGGCTATGGCCGAGAGTGCAGTCCTGGAGTGGCCCTTGATCCACTTGTCGAGAACTAGCCACCACTTGGCCGGATTATCGACGCGCTCGGCGGCGATCTCCTCCGCCCGGTCCAAGGATCACTTCACCTGCGGGCCCTCGGGCCCTGCCAGGGCTTAGGGCCGGTCTTCGTTCGGATGCTCCCCAACCCCCAATACCGCACCGCGCTTGATCGCCCGGACAGGTCCTAGCCCGACCGGCTGCTGCTGCTGCCAGCCCAGCCACCCCCGCACGGCCCGCTACCTCTCAAGGTGGGCCTCGAGCTCGCTCACGGGGACCACGTCCCCGGCTCGGTGACGATGCCACCGTCCGCGAAGGCAACGCCCGTGTCCAGGGTGAGGGTCTACCCGGCGGCAGCCCGTTCCCGCTCCGTCACCACGCCGGCCGTCGCGGCCGCCGGACAGCCGGCCGCGATATCTCCCTGTGGTGAGCTGCGCCCGGTAACCAGGCACGGTCTGCCTGCCCCTGGCCCCTGGCCGCGCCGGGGGCGGCGAGGGCTTGGGCTGTCGTCGCCGGCCGGTGTTGTGGTTGGGGTGGGTGCCTGGCGCTCGGGCGCACCGGAGCGCACCCTGCCCGCGGCGCCCGCTGCGGGCAGGGTGCGGCGCCCGTTGGGCGACGCGCGGGTGACGGTGGTCAGAGCGGGTCGGGGATGCCGAGGAAGTTGGCTCCGTCGGCCTCACTGAGCCCGGGACCTCCGGGCAGGGTATTGAAGTCCAGGCTGCTTACGTCGAACGTGCCGCCGCCGAGGTCGAGGACCAGGTTGGATGCGGTGGTCAGTGCGTATGCGTGGGCGAGGCGTTGCAATGCTGCGGATGCCTGTCCCGGGGACTGGGCGAGGTGCTGGGCTTCGGCACCGATGGCGCGCAGTAGTTTGTCGCGGGTCTCGGCGACCGCAGGCGTGGCCGAGACCGCCGAGGATTGAGCGCTCCTGGCGGCGGTGGCGGACTGTCCGCCACCTGTGGGGGAATGGGCGGTCACGGTGTCTCCCGGGGGTACGCACAGTGTTGTCGACGGTCAGCATTCCGCGATCACCACAGGTCAGCAAGGACAAGATCACGCCATGTGGCTGGTGAGCAGGCGTGGTCGCCAGCGGGGCTCCGGGCCGAGGGGTAGGACACGATCCCGATGGTCGGGAGTTGTTCCGCGTCAACAGTTGGTCGGAACCGGCCAATATGTCGATCGAGCATGAGGACCGCAGCCCTGTCCGGGATGATCTTCAAGGCAAGTCCGTGTGAGCGGGAAGACTTCAGTATTCCTGTGGCCATGCTCGCCCCGCAGCGGACTCAGGTGAACAGTCGAATCAAGGAGCCCCCATGACCGGCAGCGAGCCCAGTGACATCCCCGCCGACGAAGGCGTGAAGCAGATCCCCGTAACGATCCAGGTCCCGGAGGCGCCCGGCGCCGCCGACGCTCGCGAGAGCCTGCTCAAGGCCATCGGTAAGGAAGCTGAGTTGGTCGCGGACAAGTATCCCGGGCAGGCTTCCAAGGCACTCACCGAACTCGCCCACGCCTACGCTCTGGTCACCGTCGGCACGTCGACCGTCGCGGGCCTCGCGAACACCAGAGCCATGACGTTCAAGGTGAACATGGGCGAGTCGGGGGACCCCTCGCAAGCCGTCTTTTTCCCCGAGAGGTCATACTAAGCCGTCTTTTTCTCCATGATCCCATACATGGTCGGGTGAAGCGCACGTGCGCGTCCCGACACACCTTTTATGTCGGGACGCGCACGATCTCGGTCTCGACCCCGACCGGCAGAACGACTTCAAGTTGCGCGAGCACGACGAACAGGCGGCCACGAGGTCGTCCCTCGACCGACCATGATTATTCTCGCCGGTTGCTTCCTGAACCCCCGACTACTACCAGGGCCCGGCCCAAGGCGGTGGCGTAGGCGGCGAAGACGCCGATCTGGCAGTTCTCGGTGCGGCCGGCGGTTCCGGAGTATTGGCGTTGGACCCCGGCGGATGTGATGCCCTTCTTGATGAACCCGGTGTCGTCGATGATGAGGACGCCATCGCTCTCGCCGAGCTTGTCAGCGACGTATTCCTGCAGGTCATCGCGGATGTCGTCGGGGTTCCACTTCGCTCCGGCGAGTAGGTGCTGCAGCCCGTCGGGGGTTGTGTGGCCTGCCTGCTCAGCCAGTTGCCAGCTGTTCTTCCGGGCCACCGGGGCGAGGAGGCCGCGTACGTAGTCGCGCATGCGACGGCGTAGCTCCACTCGACCAAACCGATGGCCAACGGTCACGAAGAGGTCGTCCAGGTCCAGGTTCCACTGCTCGCCAACACGCGCGCTGATCACCTGGGGAAGCTGCCCCGCCGCTGCCACTACTTGCGGCGCTGTCGCACGATCGATGGACGGCCCGACGAAGACCGCACCTGACCAACCGCAGCCCGCTACACTCCAGCCACCCAGCGAAACCCACAGGTCAGACATCAAAATCCTGCTGGAGTACTAGTCGCCCGGCGGCCAAGCGAGGGAGGCGAGGACTACGTCGTAGTGCCAGCCGGTGACCCGTTGGCCAACAGCCCCGTCCCGGCTCCGGAGCAGCCGTAGCTGCACGGGCAGGCGGGTGAGGGCCACCGTGGTGGGGGTGAGGAGGGATGAGTCCCGCGATGGTCAGCCAAAAGAGCAGGTGAGAGCCTTAATCCGGACTCCTGCACTCACCGAGATCGCCCCGGGGAGCTGCACGGTGGTCGCGGAGCACCCGGCGCTTCGGCGCGGCTGACCGGGGCCGGTGGACGGGCCGGGCGACCGCCCACCGGTCACCCGGCGCGGACCGCGTACCGGCGCACCGAGCGCAGACCGGCGCAGGCCGCCGCGGCCGCCCAGAGGGCCATGATCAGCAGACCGGTCCAGTGGCCGTAGTGCACCGTCGGGTCCGCCTGGGTGCGCATCGCGTGGAAGCCGGCCCGGTCGGGCAGGAACTGCGCCGCCTCGCGCACCCCGGGGATCGCCGTCAGCACGGTGGTGCCGAGGAAGAGCATCGGGGTGAGCAGGCCGAGCGCGGCGCTGAGGTTGCGCAGGACGGCGGTCAGCCCGAGGCAGAGCACGATCAGCAGCGGGTGGTAGAGCACCCCGGCGAGGAAGCTGCGCCCGGTACCGGGGACGGTGAGGTCCACCCCCACGGTCGCGGCGGTGGCCAGGAACGAGCCGGCCGTGGAGACCAGCCCGAGCAGCAGCCCGAGCCCGGCGCCGAGGGCCAGCTTCGCGCCGTAGAGCCGCCCGCGCCGGGGGACGGCGGTGAGCGAGGCGGCGATCATGCGGGTGTTGAACTCCTGCCCGATCAGCAGGACGCCCACGCAGGCCACCGCGACATGGCCGAACTGCAGGCCGTAGTAGATCCCGATGGACGGGTCCTCGCCGGGGGTGTGGTCCACCTGCCCGTACGCGGCGTTGACGGCGGCGGTGATGCCGACGGTCAGCGCGAGGGCGACGAGCGGAGTGCTCCACTGCGAGCGGAGGGTGGTGAACTTGAGCCGCTCCGAGCGGAGTACGGCGGCGGTGGTCATCGCGGGGGCGTCCTTTCCGGCAGGTCCGGTCGTGGGGAGTGGCGGTCAGGCGTCGGCCCGGCGCAGCGCGCGCAGGCCGCCGTACGCGGCCGCGGCCGCCCAGAGGGCCATGATCAGCAGACCGGTCCAGTGCCCGTAGACGACCTGCGGATCGTCGGCGTAGTGCAGCGCGTACTGGCCGGCCCGGTCGGGCAGGAACTGCACCACGCGGCGGACCCCCGGCACGCCGGCCAGCAGCGGGGAGAGCAGGAAGACCGTCGGCACCAGCAGGCCCATCGCGGCGGTGAGGTTGCGCAGCACGGCGGTCAGGCCGACGCAGGTCACCACCAGCAGCACCGGGTACAGCACCCCGACGGTGGCGCTGCGGAGCAGGCCGGGGCCGTCCCAGGCACCGGCGGCGTAGGCGGCGTAGCCGGCGAAGGAGCCGGCCGTCCCGAGCAGGCCGACGACGAGGGCCACCAGCGCGCCCAGGGTGAGCTTCCCGGCGTAGAACCGCCCGCGCCGGGGGACGGCGGTGAGCGAGACGCCGATCATGCGGGTGTTGAACTCCTGCCCGATCAGCAGGACGCCGAAGCAGGTCAGCGCGGCCTGGCCGAAGTTGAGGCCGTAGTGGATCCCGATGCCGGGGTCGTCGATCAGGCTGGCGTCCTCGTCGCCGAGCGCCGCGGCGGTGGCGGTGCCGAGCCCGGCCGTCAGCAGGACCGCCAGGAGCGGCGTCAGCCAGAGCGAGCGCAGGGTGACGAGCTTGATCCACTCGGACCGCAGGACCTGCCCGAAGCCCGTCGGGGCGGACCCCGGGGCCGGGGCCGTGCCGGTGCGGACGGGGGAGCCGGCGCGGACGGGCGTGCCGGTGGCGCTCATGCCGCCACCGCCCGGTACTCGACGCTGTCGGCGGTCATCCGCATGAAGGCCTCCTCCAGCGAGTCCTGTTGGACGGCGATCTCGTACAGCACCACGCCGTTGGCCGCCGCCAGTGCGGCGATCCGCTCCGGCTCGGCGCCGGCGACCTCCCAGGCGCCGCCGTCCACCGCCTCGGCGGCCAGGTCGGAGCCGGCCAGCAGGGCGGCCAGCTTCACCGGGTCCACCGCGCGGACCCGGACCCGGGTGCGGCCGTGGCGGTCGAGGAAGTCGGAGGTGGCGGCGTCCGCCAGCAGCCGGCCCCGGCCGATCACCACCAGGTGGTCGGCGGTGAGCGCCATCTCGGTCATCAGGTGCGAGGAGACCAGCACCGACCGTCCCTCGGCGGCGAGTTCGCGCAGCAGGGTGCGGATCCACCGGATGCCCTCCGGGTCGAGGCCGTTGACCGGCTCGTCGAGCATCAGCACCGGCGGATCGCCGAGGAGCGCGGCGGCCACGCCGAGGCGCTGGCGCATGCCGAGCGAGAAGCCGCGGATCCGGCGCCCGGCCGCGTCGGCGAGACCGACCTGGCCGAGCACCTCGGCCACCCGGCGCTCCGGCAGGCCGCCCGCGGCGGCCAGCCAGCGCAGGTGGCCGCGGGCGGTGCGGCCGCCGTGCAGGGCGTGGGCGTCCAGCAGCGCGCCGACCTGCCGCAGCGGGTCGGCCAGTTCGGCGTAGGGGCGGCCGCCGACCAGCGCGCGGCCGGCGGTCGGCCGGTCCAGGCCGAGGACCAGTCGCATGGTGGTGGTCTTGCCCGCGCCGTTCGGCCCGAGGAAGCCCGTCACCACACCGGGCCGGACCTCGAAGTCGAGGCCGTCGACCACGCGTGTGCCGTCGTACTCCTTGGTGAGGCCCTGAACCTGGATCACGGCTGCCCTCCCTCTCTGTCGATGGCCCTATTCGACCGGAGCGGAGGCCGCGGCGGATCCCGCCGGGGAGGGGACCGGCCTCCCTCCCGGGAGGGAGGCCGTCCGTGCCCCTGGCCTGGCAGGATGGCCGGATGCCCAGGATCCTCGCGCCGCTGCTGAGCGCCGCCACCTACGCGAGGTGGCTCCATCTGCTGATCGGTCTGGTCTTCGCCGGCGTCGTCCTGCTGGTCTTCCCGGGGACGGAGGGACGCAGCCTCGGCGGGCTGCTCGCACTGGCCGTCCCGCTGGACGTCGCGCTGCTCGTGGCGGCCGCCCTGGTACCCGCGATGCGCCGGGCGGAGGGTGTCCAGGCCCGGTTGCTGCTGATGCCCGCGCGGGAGCGGGACATCGCGGCCGAGCCGGCCCGCGGCTTCGCCGACCGGCGCCGTACGGCGGCCTGGCTGATCGGGCGGGTGGCCCTCGGGACGGCCGTCGGCTTCCCGTCCGTCCTGGTGCCGGCCGCCGCCGTCGGGCTGCTCGTCCGGCCGGAGCCGGACCTCTTCGGCCTCCGGCTCCCGGCGCGCGAGGGGTTCACCTGGTACCCGCTGCTGGCACCGGTGCTGATGTTCGCCCTCGGCTGGCTGGTGGTCTGGGCGGGCCGTCTCCAACTCGCCATGGCGGTGCGGTTGCTGGGGCCGTCCCCGGCCGAGCGGCTGGCCGCCGCCGAGCTGCGGGCCGAACGCCTGCTGGAGCGCAACCGGCTGGCCCGGGAGCTGCACGACTCCATCGGCCACGCGCTGACGGTGACGGTCATCCAGGCGGGCGCGGCGCGGGAGGTGGGCGACCCGGCGTTCGTCGCCAAGGCGCTCGAAGTCATCGAGGAGACCGGCCGGCAGGCGATGGAGGACCTGGAACGCACGCTCGTCCTGCTCCGCGAGACCCGCGACCCCGCCGGTACGGGCGGGGCCTTCGAGGGCGCGGACGGCGCCGACGGCCCGGCCACCGAGCGGCCCGGCATCGGGCAGCTGCCCGCCCTCTTCGACACCGCGCGCTCGGCCGGCAGCCCGGTCGAGGCGTGGATCGGCGTACCGGCGGCGAAACTGCCCGGGGTGCTCTCCCGGGAGGGCTACCGGATCGTCCAGGAGGGCGTCACCAACGCCCTCAAGTACGCGCCGGGTGAGCCGATCACCGTCCGGATCGCGGTGCGGGAGGGGCAGTTGGAGCTGCGCTGCACCAACGCGCTGGCGTCGTCCGCCGTCCGCGCGACACCACGCCGGGGCGGCAAGGGACTTCGCGGCATCCGCGAACGGGCCACCCTGCTCGGCGGCGAGGCCGCGGCGGGGCCGGAGGCCGGGCAGTGGGTGCTGGCCGTGCGGATGCCCCTACGCTTGGGCGCGTGATGATCGACATTCTGCTGGCCGACGACGAGGAGCTGGTCCGGGCCGGGCTGCGGGCCGTCCTGGAGGCGCAGGGCGACCTGCGGGTGGTCGGCGAGGCCGCCGACGGCGCCGAGGCGGTCGCGATGGCGCGCGAACTGCGCCCGCAGGTGGTGCTGATGGACGTCCGGATGCCCCGGCTGGACGGCCTCGCGGCGACCCGCGCGCTCGTCGGGTCCGTGCCGCCCGGCGGGCCGGACGGCTCCGGCGGGCAGCCGCCGAAGATCCTGGTCGTCACCACCTTCGAGAACGACGACTACGTCTACCAGGCCCTGCGCGCCGGGGCCGACGGCTTCCTGCTGAAGCGCTCCCGCCCGGCGGAGATCGCCCACGCCGTCCGGCTGGTCGCGGCGGGTGAGTCGCTGCTCTTCCCGACTGCGATCCGCCGCCTGGCCGCCGGCCAGGGCAACCGGGCGGCCCGGGACACGATGGCCCGCGCCGCGCTGACCGAGCGCGAGGCCGAGGTGCTGCGCCTGGTGGCCCGGGGGCTGACCAACGGTGAGATCGCCGAGCAGCTCTTCCTCGGCGTGCAGACGGTGAAGACGCACGTCAGCAGCGTGCTGGCGAAGCTCGGGGCGCGGGACCGCACCCAGGCGGTGATCGCCGCGTACGAGTCCGGGTTCGTGGAGCCCTCGGAGTAGCCGGGCGCCGGCCGGGGGGCTCCGGGCGGCGGCCCGCTCAGGCCGGGTAGGCGTGGGTCTGGACGGCCTTGACCGAGGCCCAGACGGACGTGCCGGTCGCCAGGTCGAGTTCGGCCGCGGCGGCGGGGGTGAGGTCGGCCGCCATCGGGAGGGCGCCGGCCAGGTCGGCGCGGACCTGGTCGCCGTGCAGGTCCAGCCCCGCGATCTCCAGCTTCCAGACGTTGCGCGCACTGCCGTGCGGCCGCTCCCGGTGCAGCGTCACGGCGGCCGGCGGGAAGGCCACGAAGGCCGGGCCGGTCAGCTCCTCGGAGGTGGCCAGCTCGGTGCCGTCGGCCAGCGTGACCCGGCGGCCGTCCGCGAGGCCCTGGTACAGGTTGAGACCGACCAGGCGGGCGATGTAGTCGGTGCGCGGCCGCCGGGCGATCTCGGCGGGGCTCCCGGACTGCACCTCGTGGCCCTCCTCGATCACCACCAGCCGGTCGGCCAGCACCATGGCGTCCAGCGGATCGTGCGTCACCAGCACCGCCACCGCCTCGAACTCGGCCAGGTGGCGCCGCAGTTGCGAGCGGACGTCGAGCCGGGTGCGGGCATCCAGGGCGGCCAGCGGCTCGTCGAGCAGCAGCAGCCGGGGCCGGACGGCCAGCGCCCGGGCGAGCGCGACCCGCTGGGCCTGGCCGCCGGAGAGCCGGCCGGGGCGGGTGCCCGCGTGCTCGGCCAGGCCCATCCGCTCCAGCCAGCCGGCCGCCTCGGCCCGGGCCTCGCGCTTGGGCCGGCCCTGGCAGCGCGGGCCGAACGCCACGTTGTCGAGTGCGCTGAGGTGCGGGAAGAGCAGGTAGTCCTGGAACACCACGCCGACCGGCCGTTCCTCGGCGGGGGTGTGCAGCCGCTCGGCCGGGTCCTCCAGCACCCGGCCGTCCAGCCGCAGATGGCCCGCGGTGAGCGGGAGCAGCCCGGCGAGGGCCCGCAGCGCGGTGGACTTGCCGGCGCCGTTCGGCCCGAGCAGGGCGACCACCTCGCCGGGGGCGGCGGTGAGCGCGAGGTCGAGGCTGAAGGCGGCGCGGTCCACCCGCAGCCGGGCGTCGAGGGCGTGCTTCGCGGCGGTCATCGTGGCAGTGTCCCGGGGGAGGTGCGGGGCGGCGGGGCGCCCACGGCGGTGGCGGGCAGGGCACGGGTGGGCAGGGCGCGGGCGGGCAGGGCGTCGGCGGAGGGCTCGGCGCGGCCGCCGGCCGGGGCGCCGGTCACGGGGTGGACAGCCAGCGGTCGCGCAGGCCCGCCAGGACGGCGATGGAGACCACCAGCAGGACGAGCGAGAGCGCGATCGCCGCCTCCGGATCCGACTCCATGGCCAGGTAGACGGCGAGCGGCATGGTCTGCGTCCGGCCCGGGAAGTTGCCGGCGAAGGTGATCGTCGCGCCGAACTCGCCGAGCGCCCGGGCCCAGGCCAGCACCGCGCCGGCCCCGATGCCGGGGGCGATCAGCGGCAGGGTGACCCGGCGGAAGGCGGTCAGCCGGGAGGCGCCCAGGGTGGCGGCCGCCTCCTCGTAGCGCGGGTCGGCGGCCCGCAGCGCGCCCTCGACGCTGATCACCAGGAAGGGCATCGCGACGAACGCCTCGGCGATCACCACACCGGTGGTGGTGAACGGCAGGGTGATCCCGAAGGCGGAGTCCAGCCAGGAGCCGACGATGCCGCGCCGCCCGAGCACCAGCAGCAGCGCCACCCCGCCGACCACCGGCGGCAGCACCAGCGGCAGCGTGACCAGCGCCCGGACCAGCCGGCGGCCGGGCAGTTCGGTCCGCGCCAGCACCCAGGCCAGTGGCACCCCGAGGACCAGCGACACCCCGGTGGCCGCCGTCGCGCAGAACAGCGAGAGCCGCAGCGCGTCCCACACCTCGGTACTGGTGAGCTGTTCCGGCAGCGTGCTCCAGGGGGCCCGGACCAGCAGGCCGACCAGCGGCAGGGTCAGGAACGCCAGCCCGAGCAGGGCCGGGAGCAGCAGCGCGACCGGGACGCGCCGCCCGCGCCGCCGCCGGTGCGCCGTGCCCGCTCGCGGGGGCTCGGCGCCGGAGGCGGCGCGGACGCCGGAGCCGGCGGTGGTGCGGCGGCTCATGGTGCCTGGAAGCCCGCCGCGGTGAGCACCTGCTGGGCCTCGGGCGACTGGACGTAGGCGACGAAGGCGGCGGCGCCGTCCTTGTTCGGCGCCTTGGCGAGGGCGGCGATCGGGTAGTCGTTCACGGCCTTGGCGGCCTGGGGGAAGTCCACGCCGTCGATCTTCGCAGCATCGGCCTTCACATCGGTCCGGTAGACCAGCGAGGCGTCGACCTCGCCCAGCTCGACCTTGGTGAGCGCGCCCTTGACGTCCTGCTCCAGGGTGACCGGGGTCAGGTTGACGTCGGCGGCCTTGAGCGCGGTCAGGGCGGCGGCGCCGCAGGGCACCTCCTTCGCGCAGAGGGCGACCTTGACCCCGGGGGCGGTGAGGTCGTTCAACCCGGCGACGTGCTTGGGGTTGCCCTTCGGCACGGCGATGGTGAGCGTGTTCCTGACGAAGGTCCTCGGCTCACCGGTGGCGCCGCCCGCGTCGGTGACCGTCTTCATGGTCGCGGGGCTGGCGGCGGCGAACACGTCCGCCGGGGCACCGGAGTTGATGCTGCTGGCGAGGCTGGAGCTGCCGCCGAAGTTGAAGGTGACCTTGGCGCCCGGGTTGGCCGCCTCGAACCTCCTGCCGAGGTCGGTGAAGGTCTCCTTCAGTGAGGCCGCGGCGAAGACGGTGATCGGGCCGGACACCTTGGCGGCGCCGGTCGACGCCGGGGCGGACGCCCCGGCGGCCGGGGCCGCGGTGGACGAGCCGCCGGAGGCCTTGTCGCCGCCGTCGCTGCCGCAGGCGGTGACCCCGAGGCTGAGGGCGAGGGCCGCTGCGGCGGCGACGGCGAGTCTGCGGGAGCGCACGACACGGATGCTCATCGGTATTCCCCTCCTGGGCGCGCCGGAAGGGGCGCGGGGACGCTGCCGCAGGTGCGGCCATTACGCCGATCATAGTGCCGCACATGCGAGCGGAAAGTGCCTGTCTCATTGCACAGGCAGGTGCCGCCGGGATTCGTGCCCCGGCTGTGGGAAGGCTCAAACCGGGCGGTCGGCCGGCCCCTCGGCGAAGGGGGCAGACGCCGCTGCGCGCCCCTGCCGAGCCCGCCGCCCGGCACCTCCGCGGCGGGCGGGCATCGAGCGGGGGATCCCCGCGCCGGCCGGGAAAACCCGTCGCGCGCGAGCAGCGCGAGGAGCGAGAGTGCTCACCGGGCGTGAGCGCGCCCGGCCAACCCGGCCGGGCAGCGGTCCGCCCGTACGCACCCGCGCCCGTACGCACCACCGGCCGACCGGCCGGGCCAAGGGGAGGAGCCCACCCGTGTCCACACTGCGTGTCACCGCCGAACGGCTGACCGTCCTGGCGCACCCGAACGCCGACGCCCTGGAGCTGGCACAGGTCGGGCTCTACCGGGCGGTGGTGGCCAAGGGCGCGTACCGGACCGGCGACTACGCCGTCTACATCCCCGAGCAGGCCGTGCTGCCCGCGCCGCTGATCGAGGAGCTGGGCCTGACCGGGCGGCTGGCCGGGAGCGGCGCCGACCGGGTGAAGGCCGTCCGGCTGCGCGGCGAACTGTCGCAGGGCATCGTCTGCCGGCCCGGTGCGCTGGCCGGCACCGATCTGGCGGCCGCCGCCGAGCGCGGCGAGGACTTCGCCGAACGGCTGGGCGTGGTGAAGTGGCGGCCGCCGATCCCCACGGCGATGAACGGCGAGGTGGTCCGCGCGCCGGACCTGCTGCCGTGGGTGGACATCGAGAACCTCAAGCGCTTCCCCGGGATCTTCGAGCCCGGCGAGCCGGTCGTGCTGACCGAGAAGCTGCACGGCAGTTGCTGCCTCGTCACCTACCACGCCGCCGGGAGAGAGGTGCAGGTGGCCTCGAAGGGCATCGGCGCCCAGGGGCTGGCGCTGGCCGAGGACGGGCGGAACCTTTACTGGCGGGCCGTCCGGGCGCACGGCATACCGGCGGTGGCCGCCCGGCTGGCGGAGCGGCTCGGCGCCGAGCGGGTGGGCATCTTCGGCGAGGTGTTCGGCGCCGGTGTGCAGGACCTCACGTACGGCGAGTCCGGCCGCACCGAGCTGCCCGGCTACGCGGCGTTCGACGTCTCGGCGGTGGTGGACGGGCAGCTGCGCTGGCTGTCGGCGGCCGAACTGCTCGGCGGTGAGCTGCCGGTGGTGCCCGAGCTGTGGCGCGGCCCGTTCGACCCGGACACCGTGCTGGCACTGGCCCAGGGGCGCGAGACGGTCTCCGGGCGCGAACTGCACGTGCGCGAGGGCGTGGTGGTCCGTCCGGTGGCCGAGCGGTACAGCCCGGTGGTGGGCGGCCGGGCGATCGCCAAGGTGGTCGGCGACGCCTATCTGACCCGCAAGGGCGGCACCGAGTACGAGTAGGAGGGCTCGCCGCCCCGACCGCCGGTCGGGGCGGCACAGGACCGGCTCATTCGAGCACAGCCTCCCCAGGGTGCGGGTAGCTTTCCATATCTTCGGGTGACTTCTTTCGGGGGCCCGATAGCGTCCCACGCACCCCGGACCGGAAGCGCACGTGCGGACGGCATATGACGGGTGATCGGCCCCTCCGGACCGGTCACCCGCCCGCCGGCCGTGCGGAGTCCGCCCGGTCCAGGGAGCCCGGGGTGCGGCGGGGACCGCCCCGGGCCCCGACCGCTCGACCGGAGGTCCCATGGGCACGACGAGCCACCTCGGCTCCGGCTGGGTGACGCCCGCGCTGTCGTGCGTGGTGGCCTGCGCCGTCGCGGCGCTCGGCCTGCGCCGCACCCTGCGCGGCCTCGCGGCGACCGGCGCCGCCCGGCGGAACCGGCTGCTCACCGCGGCGGCGGCGATCGGCTCCGGCATCTGGACGATGGACGTCGTCGCGATGTCCGGCTTCACCCCCGACGGCGCCGACGCGTGCCACGGCGTTCCGGCGGCGGTGCTCGGCCTGCCGGTGGCCGTCCTGGTCACCGGTCCGGGGGTGTGCGCCGTCGGGTACGGGCGCCGCCGCGGCCCCGCGCTCCTGGCCGGCGGCGTGATCACCGGCCTCGGGATCGCCGCGGTGCACTGCCTCGACCTGGCGGCCCTGCGGACCCGCGGCGGCCTGCGCTTCGACCCGGGCACGGTGGCGCTCTCGGTGCTGGTCGCGGTCGGGGCGGCCACCGGCTCGCTCTGGGCCGTCGTCACCCTCCGCAGTGCGGCGGCCGAGACGGCCGCCTCCCTGGTGATGGGGCTCGCCGTCAGCTGTCTGCACTGCGCGCGGACGGCCGCCGTGCCCGCCCGGGCCGGGCTCGACGGGACCGGCCCGATGGAGTTCGTCCTTCCGCTCGCCGTCGGGACCGGGTCCTTCCTCTTCCTCGCCGCCGCCTTCGCCGCGCTCTCGCCACCGGCCCCGGACCGCGCCGTCCACCGGGAGGCGGGTGAGCTGACCATCGAGGAGTTCCCGGCGGCGCCCGCGCGCCCCGGGCCGGGGCGGCACGACCGCGCGGCCTGACGC
>NZ_JBHWUI010000038.1:0-18847 GCF_042737525.1 Kitasatospora sp. NPDC059973
GGGGGGGGGGGCCGGGGGGGGGGGGGGGGGGGGGGGGGGGGGGGGGGGGGGGGGGGGGCGGGGGGGGGGGGGGGGCCCCGGGGGGGGGGGGGCCCCCCCCCCGGCCGTGCCGGGTGCGAGCGGTGCCTACTGCGTGGTGCCTACTGGTACTGCGTGGTGACGGTGGCGCCGTTGAAGCCCTGCTGGGCGTAGAGGCTGAAGTAGACCCAGCCGGACGGCGGGTTGGTGATCGTCAGCGTCTCGCCGTTCCCGGCGTTGGCGGACTTCGCCAGGTAGGAGCCGGTGGTGGCCCAGCTGCCGCCGTTGTAGTACAGGTCGGCGTTGCCGGAGCCGCCGGTGGTGGTGACGGTCAGCTGCTTCACGCCGGCGGGCAGGTACAGGAAGCTGTAGCTGTAGTTGCCGGTGGCGGCGGCGACGTTGTCCCGGCGGCAGTTCTTGTCGAACTGGCGGGTGTCGGCGGCGCCGCAGAGCGGGGCCCGGTCGGCGGGCAGGGTGCCGCAGTTGTCGGCCGCGCAGGCGGTCAGCCAGCTCGCGAAGTCGGCGTCGTACCGGGTGCCGATGGTGGAGGTGAGCAGGGTGCGGGCGCCGGCCCAGTCGCCGACCCGGTACTTGGCGAGCAGCGCGTTGACGTCCTGCGGGTGCGACTGGAGCATGTAGCGGACGGCCAGGTAGCCCCAGTTGTAGATCCGCGTCGAGTCGGCGTTGTCGTAGGTGGTGTCGAAGAGGGTGCTCAGCTTGTAGGTGCCCTTGCCGGCCTCGGTGATGGCGGCGGCGTAGCGCTCGCCGCGGTAGCTGTACGAGATGTACTCGGCGATGCCCTCGACCCACCAGATGGTCGGGGTGGTCATCCCGGCCTCGAAGTCACCGGCCATGTTGTAGCGGCCGTCGAGGTAGTGGGTGTACTCGTGGTTGAGGTTCCAGATCTGGAAGGCGGGGCGCAGCCAGTCGGCCTCGTGGGCGATGAAGCGGGCCTGGTTGCCGGCCGCGGCCGGGTTGCCCTCCTCGTACATGCCGCCGTTGTCGACCGCGATGTTGTACATGAGCCAGGCGTACAGCGAGTAGTTGTAGTAGTCGTCGAAGGCGACGACCTCCAGGCTGGTGTTCAGGTCGCCGGGGATCGGACCGTTGTCCTTGATGACCTTGTGGAAGGCGGCGTCCTCGTTGACCAGGCTGGTGCAGGTGTCGGCCAGTTGCTGGGCCGTCATGTCCTGGGCGCGGATGCGCAGGTTGGCGTTGCAGGTGTGGTCGACGGTGAGCACCAGCGGGACGAGCCGCTTGGGCAGGTCACAGGTGCCGTAGACGGTGCAGTTGCCGGCGTCCTTCTTCTCGGTGAACCAGACCAGGTTCATGGTGAGCGGGCCGGTGGCGCCGACCAGCGGGTAGCGGTTGATCAGGTCCTTGACCAGGGGGCGGCCCTGGGCCCGGAGGCCGTCCACGGCGACCAGGTTGCCGAGCTGCATGCCGATCCGGGTGACGACGTCACCGCCGTTGAGCATCGCGCCGTTGCGGGTGACGAAGCCGGCCCAGGCGGTGGCGATCGACGGGTCGGCCTGGAGGGCGGCGACGAAGCCGCGGTCGCCGTGCTCCAGGTCGAAGCCGCTCTCGATGACCCACTCGACGTGCTGCACGGCGAGGTCCATCGAGGCCGGCCAGGTGCTGGTGTAGCCGGCGAGCAGCCGCTTGACGACGCCGGCGTACCGGCCGTTCTCGTGCGAGCTGTCGATCAGCGTGACGGCCTCGTTGAGGGTGGCGCCGTTGGCCTCGGTGACGTCCTGGCTGTGCGGGGCGGCGAAGAAGGCGTCCAGCGCGCCGCGGATCGAGGTCTGCAGCGGGGCGCCGTAGCCGCCGACGGAGGCGGCGTTGTTCTCCTGCACGTAGTAGCCGGCCCGCAGGAACATCACCAGCTGGCCGATCGAGGCGCTGTTGTTGCCCGCGTAGCCGGCCGAGGCGGTGCGCAGCGCGTCGGCGACGGTCACCATCTGGGCCTCGCGGAAGACCTTGCCCGCGTCCGCCCCGGTGAGGTTGAACAGCGGGTAGGTGCAGGTCACGTCGGGGAGCGCGGTGAGCTGCTGGACCAGTGCGCCGCCCGAGGCGCCGAGCACACCGGAGAGGTTGCAGTCGACGGCCGCCGGAGCCGCGGAGAGCTGCTTGGCGCTCTTGCCGCCCTTGCTGTCGGCGGCCGGCGCGGCCTCGGTGGCCGGGTGGGCGGTGCTCGCCCTTCCGGTGCTCTCGGCGGCGAGCGGGCGGTCGCCGGTGCTCGCGTCGGGGGACTTGGGCACCGGGATCGCCTTCGGCGCGGACGCCGGGGTGGCTCCGGCGGCGGCCTTGGCGGGCGCGGCCGGGCCGACCGGGGCGGCGTGGCTCTGGGGGGCGAACAGGCCGAGCGCGAGGAAGAAGGCCGCGCCGAGTGCGGGCACTCTGCGCAGGGTGGCCTTGGATATCCGGGAGGGACGCATCTGTGGGG
Organism: Kitasatospora sp. NPDC059973; assembly: GCF_042737525.1. Classification (NCBI taxonomy): domain Bacteria; kingdom Bacillati; phylum Actinomycetota; class Actinomycetes; order Kitasatosporales; family Streptomycetaceae; genus Kitasatospora; species Kitasatospora sp. NPDC059973. The sequence continues at coordinate 2,465 of NZ_JBHWUI010000038.1, forward strand.
GCCTCCGGGGCCGTTCGTGGCCGCGTTGTTGGGGACGCGACCGCCGATGTGTGACATGTAAAATGGCACATGTCGCACGGCGGCGGGAAGACCCCGGATCGGATTGCCCCCCGCCGCAACCGAAACGTTGTCAGGAGGCGGTCGGGGCAGGGGCGGCGCGGAGGGAGCGGGTCAGGCGGCCCGGGTCGCCGCGAGCGGGGTGAGCGCCGCGAACTCCAGCGGGGCGGACGGGTCGATCGAGAGGTCGGCCGGTGCCGGAGCGGCGCCCGCCCGCACCAGCAGGTCGCCGATGGCGGCGACCATCGCGCCGTTGTCGGTGCACAGCCGCAGCGGCGGCACCCGCAGGGTGATCCCGGCCGAGGCGCAGCGCCGCTCGGCCAGCTCCCGGACGCGGGAGTTGGCCGCGACGCCGCCGACCACCACCAGGGTGGTGATGCCGTGGTCGGTACAGGCGCGGACGGCCTTGCGGGTCAGTACGTCGGCGATCGCCTCCTGGAGCGCGGCGGCCGCGTCGGGGACGTTGGGCGCGCCGCCGGTGGCGCGCCGCGCCTCGACCCAGCGGGCGGCGGCGGTCTTGAGGCCGGAGAAGGAGAACGCGTACGGGTCGTCATGCGGCCCGGTGAGCGGGCGCGGCAGCCGGACGGCGCGCGGGTCGCCGTCGCGGGCGGCGCGGTCGACGGCGGGGCCGCCGGGGTAGGGCAGGCCGAGGATCCGGGCGACCTTGTCGAAGCACTCGCCGGCCGCGTCGTCCAGCGTGTCGCCGAGGTGGACGATCCGGTCCCGGGCGAGGTCGCGGACCAGCAGCAGGGAGGTGTGGCCGCCGGAGACGATCAGCACCACACAGGGGTTCGGCAGCGGCCCGCCGTCCAGTGTCGCGGCGGCGACGTGCCCGGCCAGGTGGTGGACCCCGTAGAGCGGGACGCCGAGCGAGAAGGCGTACCCCTTGGCGGCGGCCACGCCGACCTGGAGCGCGCCGGAGAGCCCGGGGCCGGCCGTCACGGCGACGGCGCCGACGTCGGCGAGGGTGAGCCCGGCCCGGTCGAGCGCCTCGCGGACCACCGGCGCCATCGCGTGCACGTGCGCGCGGGCGGCGATCTCGGGCACCACGCCGCCGAAGCGGGCGTGCTCGTCCATGCTGGACGCCACCGCCTGGCCCAGCAGGACGCCGTCGCGCACCAGCCCGGCGCCGGTCTCGTCGCAGGACGATTCGATCCCCAGCACCACCGGCGATCCGGCCACCCTCGTCCACCCGACCTTCGTTGCTCCGACTCGTACTGCACTAGTTACGCAGTTGCGACCATTGTGCAATAGGTGTGGCAGGGGGCATCCCTCGGGGTGTGACGAATATGCAGGAGCCCATGCTTCGTTTCTGCAACTGATACGCAATAGTGTGTTTCCGGCACGATCGTCATCGTTGAACTCGCCGAAAGGGGCCGTGTCCTGATGGGCACCTACACGCTTCCCGACCTGCCGTACGACTACTCCGCGCTGGAGCGGGCGATGTCCGCAGAGATCCTGGAGCTGCACCACTCGAAGCACCACGCGGCGTACGTCAAGGGCGCCAACGACACCCTGGAGCAGCTCGCCGAGGCGCGCGACAAGGAGCAGTTCGGCGGCCTGGTCGGCCTGCAGAAGACCTTCGCCTTCCACCTGTCCGGCCACGTGCTGCACTCGCTCTTCTGGGAGAACCTCTCGCCGGAGGGCGGCGACCGCCCCGAGGGCGCGCTGGCCGACGCCATCACCGAGCACTTCGGCGGCTTCGAGGCCTTCAAGAAGCAGCTCACCACCGCCACCACCGGCGTCCAGGGCTCCGGCTGGGGCATCCTCTCCTGGGAGCCGCTGGGCAAGCGCCTGATCGTCGAGCAGGTCTACGACCACCACGGCAACGTCGGCCAGGGCACCACCCCGCTGCTCGCCTTCGACGCCTGGGAGCACGCGTACTACCTGCAGTACCGCAACGTCCGCCCGGACTACGTCACCAAGCTCTGGGACGTCGTCAACTGGCAGGACGTCTCCACCCGCTTCGCGGCGGCCACCGCGGCCTGACCCGGCGCGGGCGGTAGTGCGACGGCCCCGGACCGCGTGCGGTCCGGGGCCGTCGGCCGTTCATCTGCGGGCGCCGTCCGCGATGCGGGAAGCCACGGTCAGCCGGCTCGGATCACCCGTCGAGTGCGCGTCCGCCGGCAGCCGCCGGACCGGATCCTCGACCTCGATGGTCAGCCCGCGATGGCCCGTGATCCCGTCACCCCGCCGCGTTCGTGCGTTTGGCGAGCTTCACCAGCTCCGGTGGTGCGCTTCGGCCTGCGACGAGGATGAGTTCACGGATGGTCTCCCGTGCCGCCACGTGGGCCCGGACGTTCTCCGGGGCCAGCTCCTCGGCGCGCAGCAGGCAGTCGAGGGCCTCGCCGAGGTGGCGCCTCTGCGCGTGCGCTCTTCCGAGGTCGACCAGGAGCCTGGACCTCCGCTCGGGCGAGAGTCGCCCGGCGTCGATGCGGTGGCCCAGGTCCAGGGCCTCGCCCGCGTCGCCGAGCTCGACGGCCGTCGAGACGGCCTGGATCTCGACATTGGTGGGGCCGAACTCCAGATGGAAGTCGTTGCGGTCCTCGCCGAGTCGAGCCGCGACCGCGCGGGCGTTGTCGAGTTCGTTCCGTGCCCGGTCGCGTTGGCCGGCGCGAGCCGCGGCCAACGCGAGAACCAGGTGGAGAGCGCCGAGTACGGAGAGGGCCTCCGGCGGCGGGTCGGTTGTTGAGACGTATGACCGCAGGGCGGCCACCGCACCTCCGGCTGCGTGTTCTGCCTGGTCCAGCCGCTGAAGCCGGACGAACGCGTGGGCCAGCCGATAGATGCCGGCGCACACGTGCAGGGGCTGCCCGGACTTCTCGGCCGCTTGGACGGCTCGATCGGCCGCCACCCACGCCGCATCGGCTTCGTCCTGGCGGACGAACGCGGCTGCGACAGCCTGGTAGGCCTGGCTGAGGAGGATGTGGACCGCTGGGCGTGCTGCCGGGGCCGCCGTCCGTGATGCCCTTTCCAGTTGTGGCATGACATCGGCGATGGCCGTGCTCAACTCGGCGAATCGCGCGCTGTGTGTCAGGTCCCAGAGGTCCTGGACGGCGACGGCGAGCCCGTCGAGGTCGGGATCTTCCGGCAGGAGGCTCTCACCGAGCAGCAGATCGAGAGCTGGATGCCCCGAGAGCGACAGCCGCACCAGGTCAAGGTCGTTGGACCGGTCCGCAGTCGAGAGCGCGGGTACAGCGGGTGACGGTGCCTCGGGCCGCAGCGTCTGAACGGACACGCCGAGGCCGTTCGCCAGCAACTGGAGGACGTCGAGGCGGACCACCGGCTGAACACCCCGCTCGACCTGCGACACCCAGCTGGCTGTTCGGCTGATGGCAGCGGCGAGTTGTTCCTGCTTCAGTCCGCGACTCTTGCGGAGCTGGGCGACCCGGGCGCCGAACGCCCGCCGCTCCTCAGGGCTCACCGGGCGGCCGGGTCGCCGGACGAGCCCTTGCCGGCGATCTCGTCCAGGAACGTGACCTCGAACGATTCGAGGTACTGGCCACGCTCTGCCAGGAACCGGCGGACGTGCGGTTGGCGTTCATGCGCCTCGAACGCTTCGCGGTCGGCGTACAGCTCGTAGAAGACTCGAACGTGTGGTTCCTCCGGCACCGTGTGGTTGACGTAGACGAGGGTGCCGGGCTCCTCGGAACGAATCCCTTGGAGTGCCTCCCCCGCCAGCTCGTCGAAGGCCCGGGCCGCCGCCGCGTCGCGAGCGACGAAGCGCACAACAAGACCGAATCCCATGGAACTCCCCTTCCTGTATCGGCTGAGTCTTGCACGACTCGATGAAGGACTGCGAGTAGCAGGTCTTCTTGACTCGCAGATTCTCTATGACTACTTTGGGTCGCGAACCAGTTGCCGAGTGCGACTGATGGAGTTTCTTCTCGCCGTCGTCCACCGGCGGCCACTACCCCGTGGGTGGATCGGAGGGCCGTTGGCGCTCCGATCCACCCGGAGCGATGGAGGAGCAATGGGGTGGAACATGATCGTCAGTCCGCTCGGCACCGCACGGTTTCCGGTTCCGTTGGAGTGGGGTGTACCGCCGGGGGTGGAGGCGGTACCGGCGGCGCGGCGGATGGTGATGGCCATCGTGCGGGACTGGGGCGTGCCGCTCCCACCCGATGCGCTCCAGGACGTGGAACTCTGTGCGAGCGAGGTGATCGCGAACGCGCTGGTGCACACTGCGGAGCGCTGCGTGGTGACCGTCCGGCGTCGTGCCGGACGGTTGCGGGTGGAGGTCGCCGATGGGTCCGTGGTGCTCCCGCGACAGGAGCGGGACGCCGGATCGTGCGGTGGGCGCGGACTGTTGTTGGTGGAGGCGTTGGCGCACGCCTGGGGTGGCAGCCGGTGGGCGCGGGCAAGGTGGTCTGGTTCGAGTTCCTGGAGAGTCGTGAACCGCCGTGCCCCACCCGCGGATGGGGCACGGCGTACGGCCTTCGCGCGCTGCCCGAGGCGGCGTAGTGGCGGGCCCCGACAGGTCGACCGTCGCACGCGGTGTGGTGGTTCTTATTCTCCGCCGTTGTGACGGCCGGGTTCGGCGTGGGGTGGGACCGCTGACCAGTGAGGGCGGGCGCGGCGGTGGTCCGAGTGTCGACGCGGAGCCGGTCGGCTGACCCGGCGCGGGCGGTAGTGCGACGGCCCCGGACCGCGTGCGGTCCGGGGCCGTCGGCCGTTGGTCAGGGGGTGCGGAAGGCGTCCAGGAGGCGCTGCGCCGCCAGGCTCGCCGGGAGGGTGCCCTCGCGGACCTCGCGTTCCAGGGCGGGGGCCAGGCGGCGGACCTCGGGGTGTTCGTGGAGCTGGGCGAAGAGCTGGTCGTGGACCATCGTCCAGGTCCACTCGACCTGCTGGTCGCGGCGGCGGGCCTCCAGCGCGCCGGTCGCGTCGAGGACCTTGCGGTGCTGCTGCAACCGCTCCCACAGGGTGTCCAGGCCGGTGCCGTCGCGGCCGCTGCAGGTGAGCACCGGCGGCGTCCACGGCGCGTCCGGGGCCTGCAACAGCCGCAGCGCGCCGGCGAGTTCGCGGGCGGCGGCCTTGGCGTCGATCTCGTGCGGGCCGTCCGCCTTGTTGACGGCGATCACGTCGGCGAGCTCCAGCACGCCCTTCTTGATGCCCTGGAGCTGGTCCCCGGTGCGGGCCAGCGAGAGCAGCAGGAAGGAGTCCACCATGCCCGCGACCGCGGTCTCCGACTGCCCGACGCCGACCGTCTCGATGAGGACCACGTCGTAGCCGGCGGCCTCCATCACCACCATCGACTCCCGGGTGGCCCGGGCCACCCCGCCCAGCGTGCCGGAGGTGGGGGAGGGGCGGACGAAGGCGGCGGGGTCGACCGCGAGCCGCTCCATCCGGGTCTTGTCACCCAGGATCGAGCCGCCGGTCCGGCTGGACGTCGGGTCGACGGCGAGCACCGCGACCTTGTGCCCGAGGGCGGTGAGCCGGGTGCCGAAGGCGTCGATGAAGGTCGACTTGCCGACACCGGGGACGCCGGTGATGCCCACCCGGACCGCGCCGCCCGCGTGCGGCAGCAGCCGGGTGAGCAACTGCTGCGCCAGCGCGCGGTGGTCGGGCCGGGTGGACTCCACGAGGGTGATGGCCCGCGCGATGAACGCGCGCGAACCCTCCCGCACCCCCTGGGCGTACTGGTCGAGGTCGATCGTCCGGGGCGCCATCGTTCAGCGGCTCACAACTCGTGGCCGAGGTCGGCGGCGAGCGACTTCAGCAGGTCGAAGGCGGCCTCCGGGATCACCGTGCCGGGCGGGAAGACGGCGGCCGCCCCGGCCTCGTAGAGGGCCTCGAAGTCGCCCGGGGGGATGACCCCGCCGACCACGATGGTGATGTCCTCCCGGCCTGCCTCGGCGAGTTCGGCGCGCAGCGCCGGCACCAGGGTGAGGTGGCCGGCGGCCAGCGAGGAGACGCCGACGATGTGCACGTCCGCCTCGACGGCCTGGCGGGCGACCTCCGCCGGGGTCTGGAACAGCGGACCGACGTCGACCGTGAAGCCGAGGTCGGCGAAGGCGGTGGCGATGACCTTCTGGCCGCGGTCGTGGCCGTCCTGGCCCATCTTGGCGACCAGGATGCGCGGACGCCGGCCCTCGGCCCGCTCGAACCGCTCGACCAGGTCACGGGTGCGCTGGAGGGGGGCCGACGGCCCGGCTTCGTCTCGGTACACACCAGAAATGGTACGGATCTGGCCCGAGTGCCGGCCGTACACCTTCTCCAGGGCGTCCGAGATCTCGCCGACGGTGGCCTTGGCGCGGGCCGCGTCCACGGCCAGCGCGAGCAGGTTGCCGTCCAGGCCGCCGCCGCGCTGAGGACCGGCCTCGGCGGCCCGGGTGAGCGCGTGCAGGGCGGCCTGGGTGACGGCCTCGTCGCGCTCCTCGCGCAGCCGGCGCAGCTTCTCAATCTGGCGGGTGCGCACCGAGGAGTTGTCGACCTTGAGCACGTCGATCTGCTCGTCGCTGTCCACCCGGTACTTGTTGACGCCGATCACCGGCTGGCGGCCGGAGTCGATCCGGGCCTGGGTGCGGGCGGCCGCTTCCTCCACGCGCAGCTTGGGGATGCCCGCGTCGATGGCCTTGGCCATGCCGCCGGCCGCCTCCACCTCCTGGATGTGCTGCCAGGCGCGGCGGGCCAGGTCGTGGGTCAGCTTCTCGACGTACGCGGAGCCGCCCCACGGGTCGATCGACCGGCAGGTGCCGGACTCCTGCTGGAGCAGCAGCTGGGTGTTGCGGGCGATCCGGGCCGAGAAGTCGGTCGGCAGCGCCAGCGCCTCGTCGAGCGCGTTGGTGTGCAGCGACTGGGTGTGGCCCTGGGTGGCCGCCATCGCCTCGACGCAGGTGCGGGTGACGTTGTTGAACACGTCCTGCGCGGTCAGCGACCAGCCGGAGGTCTGCGAGTGGGTGCGCAGCGACAGCGACTTGGCGTTCTTCGGGTCGAACTGCTTGACCAGCTTGGCCCAGAGCAGCCGGGCCGCGCGCAGCTTGGCGACCTCCATGAAGAAGTTCATCCCGATCGCCCAGAAGAACGACAGGCGCGGCGCGAAGGCGTCCACGTCCAGCCCGACGTCCAGGCCCGCCCGCAGGTACTCCACGCCGTCGGCCAGGGTGTAGGCCAGCTCCAGGTCGGCGGTGGCCCCGGCCTCCTGGATGTGGTAGCCGGAGATGGAGATCGAGTTGTACCGCGGCATCTTCTGCGAGGTGTACGCGAAGATGTCCGAGATGATCCGCATCGACGGCTGCGGCGGGTAGATGTAGGTGTTGCGGACCATGAACTCCTTGAGGATGTCGTTCTGGATGGTCCCCGCGAGCTTCTCGGGCGCCACCCCCTGCTCCTCGGCCGCGACGATGTACAGCGCCAGGACGGGCAGCACCGCGCCGTTCATGGTCATCGACACCGACATCTTGTCCAGCGGGATGCCGTCGAAGAGCTGGCGCATGTCGTAGATGGAGTCGATCGCCACGCCGGCCATGCCGACGTCGCCGGTGACCCGCGGGTGGTCGCTGTCGTAGCCGCGGTGGGTCGGCAGGTCGAACGCGACCGACAGGCCCTTCTGACCGGCCGCCAGGTTGCGGCGGTAGAAGGCGTTGGACTCCTCGGCGGTGGAGAAGCCGGCGTACTGCCGGACCGTCCACGGCTGGTTGACGTACATCGTCGGGTACGGGCCGCGCAGGTACGGGGCGATGCCGGGGTAGGTGCCCAGGAAGTCCAGGCCCGCCAGGTCGTCCGCGGTGTAGAGCGGCTTGACGCCGATGCCCTCGGGGGTGTCCCAGAGCTGCTCGTCGACGTCCTTGCCGGTCGCCTGCCGCCAGGAGGCGCGCCACTGCTCGCCGGTGACGTCCGAGCGGCCGTCCGCGTCCAGCCCGATTCCGGTGAAGTCGGGGATCATCAGGCCACTCCGCTTTCGTCGGTGATCTCGTCCAGGAGCGAGGTCAGGACCGCGACGGCGTCGCCGCCCGCGAAGACGAACCCGTCCACGCCCGCCCGCTCGTACGCCTCGCGCCGCTCGCCGGGCCGGCCGGCCAGCAGCACCCGCCGGGCGCCGGCGGCCTTGAGCGCGGCGGCCACCGCCTCGGCGTGCTCGCCGTACACCTGGTCGCTGGAGCAGAGGCAGGCCACCCGGGCGCCGGAGGCGGTGAACGCCCCGGCGGCCGCGGCCGCGACGTCCGGCCCGGTCAGCGCGGTCTCGGCGGAGGTGGTCGCGATGCCGCCGGCCTGGAACAGGTTGGCCGCGAAGGTGGTCCGCGCGGTGTGCGCGGAGGCCGTCCCGAGCGAGGCCAGGAAGAGCGCCGGCCGGGCGCCGGTGGCGGCCAGCCGGGCGTCCGAGCGGGCGCGCAGCGCCTCGTAGGCCTCGGACCGGCGCACCCGCGGCAGACCGCCGCCGGGCCCGGCCGGGGCCGGCTCGCGGACCAGCGGCTGCTCGCCGAGGTTCGGGAACTCGCTGACGCCGGTGATGGGTTCGCGCCGCTTGGCGAGCGCCACCGAGCGCTCCGCCCAGGTGGCGGCGATCCGCTCGCCGACCAGGCCGGAGCCCAGGGCGGCCTGCTGGCCGCCGGCCCGCTCGATCTCCTGGAACCAGGCCCAGGCGGCGTGCGCGAGCTCGTCGGTCAGCCGCTCCACGTACCAGGAGCCGCCGGCCGGGTCGACGACCCGGGCCAGGTGCGACTCCTCCAGCAGGATCGCCTGGGTGTTGCGGGCGATCCGGCGGGCGAAGGCGTCGGACAGGCCGACCGCGCTGTCGAACGGCTGGACGCTCACCGCGTCCGCGCCGCCGACCCCGGCGGCCAGGCAGGCCACCGTGGTGCGCAGCATGTTCACCCACGGGTCGCGCTCCGTCATCATCACGGCGGAGGTGACGGCGTGCTGGCGCTGCGCCGAGGCCTCCGGCGCGGCCCCCGACACCTCGGCCACCCGGGCCCAGAGCCGGCGCGCGGCCCGGAACTTGGCGATCGTCAGGAACTGGTCGGCGTCGGCCGCGTAGCGGAACTCCAGCTGGCCGAGCGCGGCGTCGACCGGCAGCCCGGCGGCGGTGAGGGCCCGCAGGTAGGCGACACCGGTGGCGAGGGAGCAGCCGAGCTCCTGCGCGGGGGAGGCGCCGGCCTCGTGGTAGGGGAGGGCGTCGACGACGAGGGCGCGCAGGCCCGGGAAGCCCGCGGCGCAGCGGGCCGCGAGGGCGGTGGCCCCGGTGAGCAGCGCCTCGGTGCGCCCGGCCTGGCCGGTGCGGGCCTGGAGGCCCAGCGGGTCGGCGCCGAGGTTGCCCGCGGCGGCGCCGGCGGACACCTCGCGCTCCTCGTAGAGCTTGAACAACTGCTCGGCGGCTTCGGCGAATTCCGGGCCGGCGTCGAGCACGATGCCGGCCAGGTCGAGGTAGACGCCGGTCAGCACGTCGGGCAGGGCCGCGACCGGCAGGGCGTCGCCGCCCAGCTCCAGCCAGAGCGAGCTGCCGCCGTTCTCCAGATCGGCCAGCACGGCCTCGTTGGCCCGGCGCGGGTCCGGATCGGTGTGCCGCTGGCGGACGTCCCAGCCGGAGACCGTGCTGCCCTGCGGCCGGCCGCCGCGGACGAACGGCGGGAAGCCGGGGTAGCCGGGCTCGGCCGGGGAGTCCTCGGCGGTGTACAGCGGGCGGGCGCGCAGCCCGTCCTGGAGTGCGGTGGTGAGCGCCTGCTCGGCCGCTGCGCCGTCCGCGGGCTGCGCACCCGACTTTCGCAGCACGCTCTCGACGAGGTGCTGCCACTGCTCGCGGTGTGCGGCCGGGAATTCGGCGGCCAGGGGAAGCCCTTCGGGCGGGACCGTCATGCCCCGCAGGTTAGCGCTCGTTTGCGTCGGCGCAGCAGAGGCCGAGGGTGTGACCTTGCCCTCGCTTTCCGCTTCCTCGCACTTCAGAGGGGTCGGCGGCGTCCAACTGCGGGGGAAACCGGTCGGGGAGTTTCTCAGGGTGTGGACAGTGGCGCGGCCGGGCCGGGGGCGCGCCACGGCGGGCGGGTTGCGGAACCGTGCCGGCTATCTATTAAGTTGCTTAGTAGAAGCCGTCGGGGATGTACCCCTGCGCCTGCTTCGCCCTGCCCTGCCCACTCCTGTCCCGTCCGGTCCCGTTCGCGGGGCCCGCCGGCCGGGGTGACGCGCCGTCGTGCCGCCGTGCCACGTGAAGGAGCCCACCGCCATGGGAAAGCGCCGAAAGCCCAGCCCGCCCGGTCGGGCCCGGATGGCGGTCATGAGCACGGCGCTGGCGGGCGGCGCGGTGCTCGCGGCCGGTACCGCGCAGGCCGAGCCCGCGCCCACGCCCGACGCCGTCAAGGCGCAGGTCGACCGGCTCAACGAGGAGGCCGAACAGTCGATCGAGCGCCACAACGGCTTCCAGGAGAAGCAGCAGCGGCTCCAGGGCGAGGCCAACCGGATCCAGGACGAGGTGGCCCGGGGCCAGGAGGCGATGAACGAGCTGCGCACCCGGCTGGGCGCCGTCGCCGCCGAGCAGTACCGCACCGGCGGCATCGACCCGTCCGTGCGGCTGATGCTCGACTCCGACCCTGGCGGCTACCTGGCCAAGGCCTCGGCGCAGAACCAGGTCCTCGGCTCCCAGGCCGCGCTGCTCGCGCAGGCCCGCAGCGAGCAGCGCCGGCTCGACCAGGACCGCGCCGAGGCCGCCGCCACCCTCGCCGAGCTCGACGCGGCCGGCGCCGCGCTGGCCGCGGAGAAGAAGGCGATCCAGGGGAAGCTCGCCGCGGCGCAGGCGCTGCTGAACCGGCTCAGTGCCGCCGACCGGGCCAAGGTCAACGCCCAGGACGCCGCCGGCCGGGCGTCCCGGGCCACCGAGCGCCCCGCCTACGACGGCCCGGCCACCGGCCGGGCCGCGGCGGCCGTCCGGTTCGCCTACGCGCAGCTCGGCAAGCCCTACGTCTGGGGCGCCACCGGACCCGCCGGCTTCGACTGCTCCGGTCTGACCGGCGCGGCCTGGCGGGCCGCCGACGTCAAGCTGCCCCGGATCTCGCAGGACCAGTGGAAGACCGGCCTGCGGGTCGCCCGCGGCGACCTCCAGCCCGGTGACCTCGTCTTCTTCTACCCGGACCTGCACCACGTCGGCCTCTACATCGGCGAGGGCAAGATGATCCACGCGCCGCGCACCGGCAAGAACGTCGAGGTGCTGCCGATCGACGTGATGCCGTACGTCGGCGCCGTCCGCCTGTAGCGGCGGGCCGTCGACCCGCCGCCCGACCCGCCCACCCGCCCCACACCGACCCGCCGTCCGACCTGCCGAACGCCCCCGGTTCCGACCGGGGGCGTTCGCCGTTCGGCGTCCCTGATGTTGATCTGACGTTATGAAGTCGATTTCTTGCAAAGTCCTGTCGACATCTTGTGGCCCTCTGTTGCGCGGTGGTTAAGTGGCGGAGCCGCCGGACGAGCACCGCGGCGCCCCCACCACCCATGCCTGCAGAAGGGCCGTCCGCCATGAACAGAACCGGGCTCCGCCGGAGAACCGCCGCCGCCGCCGTGGCCGCAGGACTGGCCTTCTCCCTTGCCGCGTGCGGCAGTTCGGACGACAGCGGGGCAGCCGGCGTGGCGCCGTCGGGCGGCGCCGGCTCGACCCTGGACCCGAACGCGAAGGTCACCATCAGCGTCGACTGCCAGCCCCCGGTCACCAAGGCCGCCGAGCGCAAGCAGTGGGCCGAGGACGTCGAGGCGTTCCACCAGCGCTACCCGAACGTCACGATCACCAGCAAGGACGCCTCGCCCTGCGAGGAGCCCGCGCCGTTCACCGCCCAGCTCAAGGGCCGGACCCAGACCGACGTCTTCTACACCTACTTCACCGACCTCGACCAGGTGCTGGACGAGGGCGCGGCCGAGGACATCTCCGCCTACGTCGACGAGACGACCGTGCCGGCGCTGAAGGACATCGACCCCTCGGTGCTCGCCACGCTCAAGGACGGCGACAAGCTCTACGGCCTGCCCACCTCGAACTACAAGCTGGGCCTGCTCTACAACCGCAAGCTGTTCAAGCAGGCCGGGCTCGACCCGGACAAGCCCCCCACGACCTGGCCGGAGATCCGCGAGGCCGCGAAGCGGATCGCCGCGCTCGGCAACGGGATCAACGGCTACGGCGACTACAGCGCGACCAACCAGGGCGGCTGGCACTTCACCGCCGAGCTGTACGGGCTGGGCGGCCGGATGGTCGGCGAGGACGGCCGGAAGGCCGCGTTCAACACCGCCGAGGGCCGGCAGGTCCTGCAGACCCTGTACGACATGCGCTGGACCGACGACTCGATGGGCTCCGCGCAGAGCCTCAAGTGGCCCGACCTGATGACCCAGATGTCCACCGACCGGCTCGGGATGTACATCGGCGCCCCGGACGACATCACCTACATGGTGCAGACCCTCAACGGGGACTACGCCGACTACGGCATGGGGCCGATGCCCGGCGGCAAGGCCGCGCTGCTCGGCGGCAACGACTACATGGTCAAGAAGGGCTCCAGCCCGGACCAGATCAGGGCGGCCGTCGCCTGGGTGAACTTCAAGTTCCTCACCCAGGGCAAGGGCCAGTTCGACTACGCCCGGACCAAGGCGGACGGCCTGCCGGTCGGCCTCCCGCAGCCCTTCTTCCTCACCGGCGCCTCGCTGGAGCAGGACAACCGGGCGAAGGCGGCCAGCGCCACCGTCCCGGTCCAGAACTACGCGCCCTACCTCGCCGCGTCCGTGCCGGGCCGCACCGAACCGGCCCACGCGCAGCAGATCTACAAGGTGCTCGACAACGCGATGTCGGCCGTGCTGACCGACAAGGGCGCCGACGTCGCCAAGCTGCTGAACGACGCCGAGACCCAGGTCAACCAGGTGCTGGCCAGCCTCCAGTAGCGAACGGGCGGGGCCGGCCCCGCGCCCCCGGCCACCGACGGCCACCGGTGAACAGCGACGGACAGCGACGGACAGCGACGAAGCGGAGAACGAGGGATGGCAGCGATCAGTGTCGCCGGGAAGGCCGCCCGGCCCACCAGCGAGCCCCGGCGGCGCGGCCGGCTGGGGCGGGGGCTGCGGCGCAACCTCACCGCGCACGGCTTCCTGCTCGGCGCACTGCTCTGTTTCGGCTTCTTCACCTGGTACCCGATGGTCCGTGAAGTCGTCATGAGCTTCCAGCGGACCAGGCGGGGCCGGACCAGCTGGGTCGGCCTGGACAACGTCGACCAGCTGCTCCAGGACCCGGCGTTCTGGCAGGCCTGGCGCAACACCCTGGTGTTCACCCTGCTGGCGCTGGTGTTCGGCTTCGCGGTGCCGTTCCTGGTCGCCGTGCTGCTGAACGAGCTGCGGCACGCCAAGGCCTACCTGCGGGTGCTGGTCTACCTGCCGGTGATGATGCCGCCGGTGGCCTCCGTGCTGCTCTTCAAGTACTTCTACGACCCGGACCACGGGCTGTTCAACAGCGTGCTGCGGGCGCTCCACCTGCCGACCTCGGCCTGGCTCGACTCGCCCGACACCGCGCTGCTCTCCGTGGTCATCGCCTCCACCTGGATGAACATGGGCGGCGCCACCCTGATCTACCTGGCGGCCCTCCAGGGCATCCCGGGGGAGCTCTACGAGGCGGCCGAACTGGACGGGGCCGGCCTGTGGCGCCGGATCTGGCACGTGACCGTCCCGCAGACCAGGCTGGTGCTCTCGCTCCTGCTGCTGCTCCAGATCGTCGCCACCATGCAGGTGTTCGTCGAGCCCTACCTGCTGACCGGTGGCAACGGGCCGCAGGGCTCCACCACCACCGTGGTCCACCTCGTCTACCAGTACGCCTTCAACTTCAACAACTACGGCGCCGCCTCGGCGCTCGGCCTGATCATGCTGCTGGTGCTGGCCGGATTCTCCGCCCTGTACGCGCGGCTGTCGCGCGAGGCCGACTGACCCGGGGCCGCCCGACCCGGGGCCGACCGACCCGGGGCCGACCGACCCGGGGCCGACCGCCCCTAGGCCGCCCCGGGGCCGTCCAGTCCCGGACCACACCCGACCAGACCCATGGGAGCCCCGGTGCAGCCGCAGACCCGGACGCTGATCTCGCAGACCCAACTCGACCGCCCACGCGGCCGCCTGCTCTACCGGCTGACCCTGGTGGTGACCGTCGTGGTCTTCACCCTGGTCTTCCTCGGCCCGCTGTACTGGCTGGTGACCGGCGGCCTGAAGTCCACCGCCGAGGTGGTCCGCAACCCGCCCACGCTCTTCCCCGCCGAGCTCCACCCGGACACCTACGCGACCGCGTGGAGCCGGCTCGGCCTCGGCCGGCTGCTCTTCAACACGCTGTACTACGCCTTCGGCGCGCTCGCCTTCCAGCTGGTCCTCGACGTGGCGGCGGCCTACGCGCTGTCCAAGCTGCGGCCCGTCCTGGGCAATCTGATCCTCGGCATGATGCTGGCCACCCTGATGATCCCGGCCGCGGTGCTGGTCGTCCCGCAGTACCTGACCGTCCTGGACCTGCCGCTGCTGCACGTCAACCTGATCAACACGCCCTGGGCGATCTGGCTGCCGACCGTGGCCAACGCCTTCAACATCTTCCTGCTGAAGCGGTTCTTCGACTCCATCCCGGAGGACCTCATGGCGGCCGCCGCGATCGACGGGGCCACCCCGCTGCGCGCCCTGCGCTCCATCGTGCTGCCGATGTCCCGGCCGATCCTCGGCGTGGTCTCGATCTTCGCCGTGGTGAACGTCTGGAAGGACTTCCTCTGGCCGATGCTCGTCCAGCCCGACCCGGCCCGGCAGACCCTCAACATCGGCATCAAGTCGCTCTCCACGGGCGTGCCGCAGAACGTCGTCATCGCGGCCCTGGCCATCGCCTCGGCGCCGACCGTCGTCTTCTTCCTGATCTTCCAACGCAACATCATGTCCGGGCTCACCTCGGGTGGACTCAAAGGCTGACCGGCCCGGGCGCCGATCCGAAAGGACCCACCGTGGGACAGCAATCCCGGCTCCCGTTCGAGACCCCGCACTGGTGGCGCGACGCGGTGATCTACCAGGTGTACCCGCGCAGCTTCGCCGACGCCGACGGCGACGGCACGGGGGACCTCGCCGGCGTCCGCAGCAGGCTGCCCTACCTGGCCGACCTCGGCGTCGACGCCGTCTGGTTCAACCCCTGGTACCCGTCCCCGATGGCCGACGGCGGCTACGACGTCGCCGACTACCGGGGCGTGGACCCGCTGTTCGGCACCCTCGCGGACGCCGAGCAGCTCATCGCGGAGGCGCTCGGCCACGGCATCCGCACCATCGTGGACATCGTGCCGAACCACGTCTCGGACCAGCACCCGTGGTTCCGGGCCGCACTCGCGGCGGGCCCCGGCAGTCCGGAGCGCGAACTGTTCCACTTCCGCGCCGGGCGCGGCCCGGACGGCGAACTCCCGCCCAACGACTGGGTCTCCGAGTTCGGCGGCCGCCCGTGGACCAGGACGGCGGACGGCGCGTGGTACCTCCACCTGTTCGCCGCCCAGCAGCCCGACCTCAACTGGGCCCACCCCCGGGTGCGCACCGAGCACGAGGAGATCCTGCGCTTCTGGTTCGACCGGGGCGCGGCCGGCGTCCGGATCGACTCCGCCGCGCTGCTGGCCAAGGACCCGGCGCTGCCCGACTTCGTCAAGGGCCGCGACCCGCACCCGTTCACCGACCGCGAGGAGCTGCACGGCGTCTACCGCTCCTGGCGGGCCATCGCCGACAGCTACCCGGACACCCGGATCCTGGTCGGCGAGGTCTGGCTGCCGGACGCCGAGCGCTTCGCCCGGTACCTGCGCCCGGACGAGCTGCACACCGCCTTCAACTTCGACTTCCTGGCCCGCCCCTGGGAGGCGGCCGCGCTGCGCGAGTCGATCGACACCACGCTCGGGCTGCACGCCCCGGTCGGCGCCCCGGCCACCTGGGTGCTCGCCAACCACGACGTCACCCGGACGGTCACCCGCTACGGCCGCCGGGACACCCGGTTCGACTTCGCCGCCAAGGCCTGGGGCACCCCGACCGACCCGGCGCTGGGCCGGCGCCGGGCCCGGGCGGCGGCGCTGCTCTCGCTGGCCCTGCCCGGCGCGGTCTACCTCTACCAGGGCGAGGAACTCGGCCTGCCCGAGGTCGAGGACCTGCCGCCGGACCGCCTCCAGGACCCGATGCACCTGCGCTCCGGCGGTACCGACCCGGGCCGCGACGGCTGCCGGGTACCGCTCCCCTGGTCGGGTGACCGACCCCCGTACGGGTTCAGCCAGGCTCCGGCCGAGCCCTGGCTCCCGCAGCCGGGGGGGGGGGGGGGCCGCCCCCCCCCCCCCCCCGGGGGCCCCCCGGCGGCGGGGGACGACGGCAAACGCGCCCCCCGCCGGGGGGGGCGCGGCCCCGCGCCCC
>NZ_JBHWUI010000038.1:18857-58475 GCF_042737525.1 Kitasatospora sp. NPDC059973
GCTCTCGCTGGCCCTGCCCGGCGCGGTCTACCTCTACCAGGGCGAGGAACTCGGCCTGCCCGAGGTCGAGGCCCAGTCGGCCGACCCTGGTTCGATGCTCGCGCTCTACCGCGCCGCGCTGCGGCTGCGCCGCGCCGAGGACGCCCTGCGCGGCGACGCCTTCGGCTGGACCGCCGCCCCCGGCGAGGTGCTGGCGTTCCACCGCGGCGCCGGCTTCCAGTGCGTGGTGAACCTCGGCGCCGCGCCGCACCCGCTGCCCGCGCACCGCGCGGTCCTGCTCGCCAGCGGCCCGCTCACCGCGGGTGGACTGCTCCCGCCCGACACCGCGGTCTGGCTGCGCGTCGCCTGACCGCCCGGGGCGGAGACCCCCGCCCGGTCCGTCCCCGGACCGGGCGCCGCCCCGGCCCGCCGCTGCCCCCGGAGCCACGGATGGCCCGCTCACCCCCGCACGCACCCGGTCCTGACGGCCGGACAGGGCCCCACCCCCCACCCCCATCCACGCGTTCGGACGAGACGAGACAGAGGACCCCGTGAGAACCCGAGCACCGATCTTCCGCTGGCTGGCGGGCACGCTCGCCACCGGCCTGCTGGCCCTGGCCGGCCCGCTGCTGCCGGCCACCACCGCCGCCGCGGCCGGCGGCCCCGACCTGGCGGCGGGCCGGCCCGCCGCCGCGAGCAGCAGCACCGCCGGCCGGCCGGTCACCGCCGTCAACGACGGCGACGCCGCCACCTACTGGGAGAGCGCCAACGGCGCGCTGCCGCAGTGGGTCCAGGTCGACCTCGGCGCAACCGCCGCGGTTGACGAGGTGGTGCTGAAGCTCCCCGCGTCCTGGGAGAGCCGCACCGAGACGCTCGCCGTCCAGGGCAGCGCCGACGGCACCGGCTTCACCACCCTGGTGGGCTCGGCCGGCTACGCCTTCGCGCCCGGTACCGGCAACACCGTGCGGATCGCCTTCCCGGCGGCGAGCACCCGCTACCTGCGGCTGGCGGTCTCCGCCAACACCGGCTGGCCGGCCGCCCAGATCGCCGAGCTGGAGGTGCGCGCGGCCGGCTCCGCCGGGGCGAACCTGGCGCTCGGGCGGCCGTTCAGCGCCGGAAGCCAGAGCCAGGCCTACGCCCCGGCCAACGCCGGTGACGGCAACGCGGCCAGCTACTGGGAGAGCGCCAACGGCGCGCTGCCGCAGTGGATCCAGGTCGACCTCGGCGCCGCCGTGGCGGTCAACCGCGTGGCGCTGCGGCTGCCGGCCGGCTGGGAGCGCCGGACGCAGACGCTCGCCGTGCGCGGCAGCACCGACGGCAGCGCCTTCACCGACCTGGCCGCCTCGGCCGCCCGGGTCTTCGACCCGGCCAGCGGGAACGCCGTCGTCCTCGACCTGGGGGCCACCACCACCCGGTTCGTGCGGGTCGAGGTGACCGCCAACACCGGCTGGGCCGCCGCCCAACTGGCCGAACTGGAGGTGTACGGCCCGGCCACCGGCGACACCCGGGCGCCCACCGCCCCGAGCGGCCTCGCCTACGACCGGCCCGCGCCCGGCCGGATCCACCTGACCTGGTCGGCCTCGACCGACGACACCGGCGTCACCGGCTACGACGTCTACGCGAACGGCGCGCTGCTGACCAGCGTGCCGGGCACCGTGCTGAGCTACACCGACAGCCGCCCGGACAGCGCCACCGTCTCCTACTACGTGAAGGCCCGGGACGCCGCCGGCAACCAGTCGCCGAGCAGCAACACGGTGACCAGGACCGGTCAGAGCGGCGACACCCAGGCGCCGTCCGCGCCCGGCGCCCTCGGCTACGACCAGCCCGCGGCGGGCCGGATCCGTCTGACCTGGTCGGCCTCGACCGACGACACCGGGGTCACCGGCTACGACGTCTACGCGAACGGCGCGCTCCGGGCGAGCGTGGCCGCCGCCGTGCTGAGCTACACCGACGGCCAGCCGGACAGTGCCACCGTCTCCTACTACGTGAAGGCCCGGGACGCCGCCGGCAACCAGTCCGCGAGCAGCAACACCGTGGTGCGGGCCGGCAGCGGCGGGAGCGGGACCAACCTGGCGGCCGGCAAGCCGATCAGCGCCTCCTCCGTGATCAACACCTTCGTCGCGGCGAACGCCAACGACAACGACACCGCCACCTACTGGGAGGGCAACGCCAACAGCTACCCCGACACCCTGACGGTGGCGCTGGGCTCCAACGCGGCGGTGGACTCCGTCGTGGTCAAGCTGAACCCGGCCGCGGCCTGGTCCAGCCGGAGCCAGACGATCGAGGTGCTCGGCCGGGACCAGTCCGGTACCGGCTTCACCACCCTGGTGCCGGCCCGCGGCTACGACTTCGTCCAGCCCGCCGGGAACTCCGTGACCGTCCCGGTCGGCGCCACCGCGGCCGACGTCCAGCTGCGGATCACCGCCAACACCGGGTCCACCGGCGGCCAGGTGGCCGAGTTCCAGGTGATCGGCACCCCGGCGGCCAACCCGGACCTCACCGTCACCGACGTCTCCGCCACCCCGGCCGCGCCGGTCGAGACCGACCCGGTCACGCTCTCCGCGACGGTCCGCAACCTCGGCACCCTGCCCTCAGCCCCGACCGCCGTCGGCTTCTACCTGGGCTCGACCAAGGTCGGCACCGCCCAGGTCGGCCCGCTGGCCGTCGGCGCCTCCGGCACCGTCACGCTGGACGCCGGCGTGCGCGCGGCCGGCAGCTACCAGCTCTCCGCCAAGGTCGACGAGGCCAACGCGGTGATCGAGCGGGACGAGACCAACAACACCGCCACCGCGCCGGCCCCCCTGGTGGTCGCCCGGGCCCCCGGCTCCGACCTGCTCGCCGCCCCGACCGCCTGGTCCCCGGCCAACCCGGCCGCCGGGAACACCGTCACCTTCTCGGTGGCGGTGAAGAACCAGGGCACCACGGCCTCGGCCGGCGGCGCCCACGCCATCACCCTGACGGTCGCCGACGCCGCCGGCACCGTGGTGAAGACGCTCTCCGGCGCCTACACCGGCACGATCGCCCCCGGCGCCACCACCGCGCCGGTGACGCTCGGCACCTGGACGGCGGCGAACGGCCGGTACACCGTGAAGACGGTGATCGCGGCGGACGCCAACGAACCGCCGGCCAAGCAGACCGACAACACCTCCACCCAGCCGCTCCACGTCGGCCGGGGCGCGACCATGCCCTACGACACCTACGAGGCCGAGGACGGCGTGCTGGCCGGC
The DNA here is from genome assembly GCF_042737525.1 of Kitasatospora sp. NPDC059973. Lineage (NCBI taxonomy): Bacteria > Bacillati > Actinomycetota > Actinomycetes > Kitasatosporales > Streptomycetaceae > Kitasatospora > Kitasatospora sp. NPDC059973. The sequence goes on from NZ_JBHWUI010000038.1 coordinate 22,064, forward strand.
GGCGCGGGCCTGGTCGGCCCGAACCGGGTCGTCGGGGACCTCGCGGGCGAGGCCAGCGGCCGGCGCGCGGTGACGCTGAACTCCACCGGCGCCTCGGTCGAGTTCACCACCCGGGCGCCGACCAACACGCTCGTCACCCGGTTCTCCATCCCGGACGCCGCCGGCGGCGACGGCACCGACGCCACGCTCAGCGTCTACGTCGACGGCGCCTTCCTCAAGAAGATCGACCTGACCTCCAAGTACGCCTGGCTGTACGGCGCCGAGACCGCGCCGGGCAACTCGCCCGGCGCGGGCGCCCCGCGGCACGTCTACGACGAGGCGAACGTGCTGCTCGGCACCACCGTGCCGGCCGGCAGCCGGATCAGGCTGCAGAAGGACGGCGGCGACACCTCCCGCTACGCGATCGACTTCGTCAGCCTGGAGCAGGCCACCGCGGCGCCGAACCCGGACCCGGCGCACTACGCCGTCCCGGCCGGCTTCACCCACCAGGACGTGCAGAACGCCCTGGACAAGGTGCGGATGGACACCACCGGCACCCTGGTCGGCGTCTACCTGCCGGCGGGCGACTACCAGACGGCGAGCAAGTTCCAGGTCTACGGCAAGCCCGTCAAGGTGATCGGCGCCGGCCCCTGGTTCACCCGGTTCCGGGCGCCCGCCACCCAGAGCAACACCGACGTCGGCTTCCGCGCGGAGGCGACGGCCAACGGCTCGACCTTCGCGGGGTTCGCCTACTTCGGCAACTACACCTCCCGGATCGACGGCCCCGGCAAGGTCTTCGATTTCGCCAACGTCGCCCACATGGTGATCGACGACATCTGGGCCGAGCACATGGTCTGCCTCTACTGGGGGGCCAACACCGACGCCATGACCATCAGCAACAGCCGGATCCGCGACACCTTCGCGGACGGCGTCAACATGACCAACGGCTCCACCGACAACCTGATCACCAACAACGAGGCCCGGGCCACCGGGGACGACTCCTTCGCGCTGTTCTCCGCGATCGACGCGGGCGGCGCGGACGAGAAGAACAACGTCTTCGAGAACCTGACCTCGATCCTCACCTGGCGGGCGGCCGGGATCGCCGTGTACGGCGGCTACGCCAACACCTTCCGCAACATCTACATCGCCGACACCCTGGTCTACTCGGGCGTCACCATCAGCTCGCTGGACTTCGGGTACCCGATGAACGGCTTCGGCACCGAACCGACGGCCCTGCAGAACATCTCGATCGTCCGGGCCGGGGGCCACTTCTGGGGCTCCCAGACCTTCCCCGCGATCTGGGTGTTCTCGGCCTCCAAGGTGTTCCAGGGCATCCGGGTGAGCGATGTGGACATCGTCGACCCGACGTACCACGGCATCATGTTCCAGACCAACTACTCCGGCGGGCAGCCGCAGTTCCCGGTCAAGGACACCGTCTTCAGCAACGTCTCGATCACCGGGGCGCGCCGCAGCGGTGACGCCTTCGACGCCAGGTCCGGCGTCGGGATCTGGGCGAACGAGTCGGCCGAGCCCGGGCAGGGCCCGGCGGTCGGCTCGGTGGTCTTCAACCACCTGCGCCTGGCCGGCAACGACCAGGACATCAGGAACACCACCTCCACCTTCACCATCACCGTCAACCCGTAGCCCCGAAGCGCTCCGACACCGGTGCCGCCGGGACGGACCCCCCGTCCCGGCGGCACCTCGGGCTGTCCGCCGCCGGGCGCTCCGGGGCGGTGGGAGCGAGCGCAAGACGGTTCAAGAGAGCGCAAGAAGACGCAAATTCTTGCGAGGAACGACGTACACTCCCCCCATGACACGACGACTTGCCCAGGTGGCGCAGAAGGTCGGGGTCAGCGAGGCCACCGTCAGCCGGGTGCTGAACGACAAGCCCGGCGTCTCGGAGGCGACCAGGGCCGCCGTGCTGACCGCCCTGGACGTGCTCGGCTACGAGCGCCCCACCCAGCTGCGCGGCGAACGCGCCCGGCTGGTGGGCCTGGTCATGCCGGAGCTGCAGAACCCGATCTTCCCGGCCTTCGCCGAGGCGGTCGGCGGCGCGCTGGCCGGCCAGGGGTTCACCCCGGTCCTCTGCACCCAGACCGCCGGCGGGGTGTCCGAGGCGGACTACGTCGACCTTCTGCTCTCCCAGCAGGTGTCCGGCGTGGTCTTCTTCGGCGGCCTCTACGCCCAGGCCGACGCCGCCCACGACCACTACGACCGGCTGGCCGAGCGCAGCCTGCCGACGGTGCTGCTGAACGCGGCCATCGAGGGCCTCGACTTCGCCCGGGTGTCCTGCGACGACGCGGTCGCCGTCGAGCAGTCCGTCGGGCACCTGCGCCAGCTCGGCCACCGCAGGATCGGGCTGGTGCTCGGTCCGGCCGACCACGTGCCGTCCCGGCGCAAGCTGGCCGCCGCGCGGGCCGCGGCGGCGAAGGCCGGCCTCGACCTCCCGGAGAGCCGGGTCGAGCGGGCGCTGTTCACCCTGGAGGGCGGCCAGGCCGCCACCACCCGGCTGCTCCGCGAGGGCGTCACCGGCATCATCTGCGCCAGCGACCCGCTGGCGCTCGGCGCGATCAGGGCGGCCCGCCGGGCCGGTCTCTCGGTGCCGGACGACGTGTCGGTGATCGGCTACGACGACTCGTCCTTCATGACCTGCACCGATCCGCCGCTGACCACCGTCCGGCAGCCGATCGAGGCGATGGGCCGGGCCGCGGTGGACCTCCTGGTGGGGGAGATCGGCGGGGCCCGGATCACCCACGACGAGCTGCTGTTCGAGCCGGAACTGGTGGTCCGGGGGTCGACGGCGCCGCCGCGCGCCCGGTCCTGACCGAGACGGGGAGGCCCCCGGAGACCGTGTCGGTCTCCGGGGGCCTCCGTCCGTGCCGGTCCGTCAGGGGCCGTACACCTGGAACTCGGAGAGCTGGCCGGCCGGCCAGCCGGTGTTGCCGGTGAAGGTGAGCCGCAGGTAGCGGGCGGTCGTCCCGGGCGCCTGGACGGTGACGGTGTTCCCGGTGGCCGGGTCGAAGCGGTACCCGGCCGAGGGCTTCACCGTGCTCCAGGAGCCGCCGTCGGTGGAGGCCTGGACGGTCAGGGTCTGGGTCCGGGCCTCCCAGCCGGGCGGCAGGGTGAGCACCAGCCGGCCGACCGCGACGGGGCTGCCGAGGTCACCCGTGATCCACTGCGGGAAGGCGTTGTTGGCGCTCTCCCAGTAGCTGGCCCGGTCGCCGTCGTCGGCCCGCTGCGGGGGGTAGACGTCGGTGTAGCTGCTCGCCGCGATCGCCCTGCCGTGCAGCAGGTCCACCGTGCCGGGCGGCGTGGTCGACGGGGTGGGCGTGGGCGTGGGGGTGGGCGAGGGCGTGGTCGAGGGGCTCGGGGTGCCGGACGGGCTCGGGGTGCCCGGGCCGCCGCCCGGCCGGCCGCCGTAGGTGAACTGCGGGGCCGGCCAGGTGCCGCCGCAGGTGGAGCCCGCCCAGCCGGAGTTGCCGCCGCCGTCGGTGATCCGGAAGCCGGCGCCGACGCAGTTGTGGGTCGGGGTGGCGGCCTGGGCGATGTTGCGGGCCTTCACACCGGTGAACCGCATCGTCGACTCGGCCTGCGCCTGGATGGCGTAGGTACCCGCGCCGTCGATGGTCACGCCGGTGAAGGCGATCCCGCTGGACGAGCCCTCGATGGTCTGGATCGCCTCGTAGGAGCTGTCCAGGATGTCGGTGTCGCCGATGGTGATCGCGGCTCCGCTGATCGGCTCGTTGAGGCCGCTGAACCAGACCGCCCCGACGCCGAAGTTCCAGTTGTAGTCGCTGTTCCCGGTCCGGATCAGGGTGTTCCGGAGCGCGTTGACGGTGCCCGCGACGGCGGTCCCCCAGCCCGAGCCGACCCCCGGGTACCGGTTGGCGATGTGCAGGCCGCCGCCGTTGCTGACGGTGTCCGCCATCACGTTGTCGGAGATCGTGAAGTCCCGGCCCCCGTACGTCACGATGTTGTTGGCCAGCACGGGGACGACCACGGTGTTGTGGGTGAAGCTGTCTCCCGCGTTGGGGACGCGCTCCGGCCAGGAGGCGAGGCCGTCGTCACCGGTGTTGCGGACGAAGGTGTTGGTCACCGTCGAGTTCGTCACCCCGGTGTGGAAGTTCACGCCGTCCGCGGTCTGGTCCAGGATGCGGCTGTTCCGGATGGTGAACCGGTCCATCGGCCCGTCCATCCAGGCGCCGACCTTGGTGTGCTGGATCCACAGGTTGTCCACGGTGGAGTCGCTCATCGCCCCGCCGAGCGCGTTCACCTGGTCGTCGTCCACCCGCTCGCGGATGTCGCCGATGACGGCGAAGTCCCGCAGGGTGACGTTCCGGCTCGGTCCGTTGGCCTCCTGCGGCCGGACCGCCCCGCCGTAGCCGCCGCCCGCCACGTACTTGCCGTAGATCCCGGCGGCCCGGTTGCGGTTGACCGGGTCGCGGCCGCCGAGCACGCTGTACCAGGGCCCGGCCCCGGCCAGGGTGACGCCGTCCACCACCACGTGGTCGTACAGCGTGTAGCTGCCCGGCGGGATGTAGACCGTCCGGCCCTGGGCCCGGCCGGCGTCGACCGCGCTCTGGAACCGCGCGGTGTTGTCGCCGGCCCCGGTCGGGTCGGCGCCGAAGTCCGCCACCACGTCGATCGCCCCGGCGGGCTTGCCGATCGGCGCGCCGACCTGCTCGAAGTCGGCCAGGTCGACGGTGAAGGCGGGGGACTGCGCGGTCGAGGACACCTGCAGCCGGATCTTCGTGCCGGCGGGCAGCGAGGAGCCGAACATGGTCCGGGTCTCGTCGTAGAAGTGGTGCGGGTCGGTGTCCCCGGGGTTGTTGTTGAAGGGGTAACCCCCGTAGTACCAGCCGTACTTCGAGGTGACCGGGACGGACTTCAGCTTCGACCCGTTGACCAGGAGGTCGATCGAGGCGTCCCGGCCCCGGCCGTCCGCGCTGTCCGGCAGGCTGTAGCGGAAGCTCATCGCGTCGGCCGGGGCGGTCAGCGTGAACTCGACGTACTGGCCGGTGGCGGACAGCGTGACGGCCTGGCGGCCGGAGGCCTCCGAGGGGAGCGTGCCGTAGCGGCGCTCGGGGCCGATCACCGTGCCGTTGGTGGCCGCGAACTCGGCCTCCTGCTCCTTGAACTTCACGGCGGCGCCCCGGCCGGGGACGTCCAGCGGCGAGAGGGTCGGCACGGCCGCGGCGTGCGCGGGCTGGGTGGTGACGGTGAGCAGGGCGGCCGCGGAGAGGGCGGCGGCGGTCAGCGCGGCGAGCGGCGCGCGCAGACGGCGGAAGGCGGGAGGTGGCATGGGCGACGTCCTCACTGGCGTGGGTGGGAGGCCGAGCGAGGGGAACACTAAGGGTGCCCCTGCATGAAGTCCATGGATATGCGCAAAATATTGACAGGCACTCCGCAAGAAGGGAGGAGTTCGCGACGGAGCATGCCCCGGGGAGCGCCCGACCGACGATCCGGCAGGTACGCCCGGAGCGGGTCATTGCCACCGCGTCGCCGGCCCCGGCCCGACGCGCTCCCGCCCCGCCGGCCGCACCCGGACATGGCCGGATCGCTCCGGCCCGGGGCCCTACGGGTGCCGCGCGCAGGCCAGCAGGTAGGGGAGCAGGGGGGCGGAGGCCGCGCCGACGCGGCAGACGGAGACCCAGGGGCGGGGCGTGGCATCGGGTCGGCCCAGGCGCTGGACGCGGGCGAGGACGCCGGTGGCGGCCGCCGCGAACGCCGGCCCGCCGGCCGGGCCGGCCGTGGCCAGCAGGCAGAGGGCGGAGGCCAGTTCGGAGCGCGTCGCGGTCGCCAGCGCGGCGTCGTCGGCGGCCATCTCCAGCAGCAGCGCCACCTCCGCCCGGCCGGTGCGGGCCAGCGGCAGCCGGCCGAGGGGCAGGGCGAAGGTGTCCACCGCGAGCCGCGCCAGGTGGTGGCGCCCCCGGATGTGGCCGCGCTCGTGCGCGACCGCGGCGGCCAGCCTGCGCTCGTCGAGCAGCTCCACCGCGCCGCGCGACACCACCACCCGGGCCCGGCGGCCGGGCAGGCAGTAGACGGCCGGCCGGGCGTCGTCGAGCACCAGCGCGCGGTGGTGCCGGTCGCGGACCGCGACCACGTCCAGCACCGCCCGGTGCCGGCTCCGCAGCCGCGCGGCCCGCGTCCCGAGGGCCACGGCGACCCCGCCCAGGGCGAGCGCCACCGCGGCCGGCGCCCACCAGCCGTGCGCGTGCGGGTCGGTGGCCGGACCGGCCTCGACGTGCGGGAGCAGTCCGGCCAGCCCGGCCGGCCGGTGGCCGAGCGTCGCCGCCAGGTGGTGCGCCGCGAGCAGCAGCGCGGTCCCGAAGGAGGCCATCAGTGCCAGCCAGAGCGCGACGCCCGCCGCCGGCCGGGCCTGGAGCCGGCGCGAACCGGCCAGCCACCGGGGGAGGACGGCACCGACCAGGACGAGGTGGAGCGCCAGCAGCGCGAGCGTCACGGGGTGTCCCGCTCCTTCACCTGCTCCAGGGCCGCCCGCAGGGCCGAGGCCTCGTCCCCGCTCATCCGGTCGACGAAGTGCAGCAGGGCCCCGGCCCGGTCGGAGGTGGTCTCCAGTGCCTGGTGCATCAGTTGGGCGGTGTACGCCTCGCGGGTGCAGGTCGGCTCGTACACCCACGCCCGGCCGACCTTCTCCCGGCGCAGCCACCCCTTGGTGTGCAGGATGTCGGCCACCGTGGTGACGGTGGTGTAGGCGAGCGGCCGCCGCAGCTGCAGGTCGTCGACGATCTCGCGGGCGGTGGCCGCCCGGCCCCAGGACCAGAGCCGGTCCATGATCTCGGCCTCCAGATCGCCGAACCCGCGCAACACCGCCCGAACGCCCCTTCCATCCGCACCCGGCCGCCCTGCCCGGCCGCCCACCGGCCCATCGTACGGGCGGCGGCCGAGGTGCCCGTCCGGCGCTCTCCCGGTGGGCGCGGTGGAGCCGTTCGGGCACCGGCGGGGGTTCGGCGTGCCCCGGGCGGGCGGACGGGCGTAGAACGGACGGAGCGCCGGAGCCCACCGGAGCGCGCGAACCGGAGGAGGACAGCTGTGTGGAGCGACCCCCGGCACGGCCCGCTGGTGCCGATGCTGCTGTTGCTCACCGTCGTCACCGGGCTGGTGGACGCGGTGAGTTACCTCGCCCTCGGGCATGTCTTCGTCGCCAACATGACGGGCAACGTGGTTTTCCTGGGCTTCGCCCTGGCGGGCGCGGCCGGGTTCTCGGCCACCGCCTCGCTCACCGCGCTGGGCGCCTTCCTGGCGGGCGCGCTCGCCGGTGGCCGGCTCAGCGAACGCCTGCCCGGCCACCGGGGCCGGCTGCTGGTCGTCTCCGCCGCCGTCCAGGCGGTGCTGCTGGCCCTCGGCACCGCCCTGGCGGCGCTGGCCGGCCACACCGGTGAGCCCGCGCGCTACGCGCTGACCGGTCTGCTCGGGTTCGCGATGGGGCTGCAGAACGCCGTCGTCCGCTCCCTCAAGGTGCCCGACCTCACCACCACCGTGCTCACCATGACCCTGACCGGCCTGGCCGCCGACCTGGCCGGGGTCCGCCGCTTCGCCTCGGCGGTCTGGATGTTCGGCGGCGCCGTCCTGGGCGCCGCGCTGGTCCTGAACGCCGATGTGCCGATCGCCCTCGCCCTGGCGCTGGCCCTGCTGGTGGCCGTCGCCGTGCTCACCCACCGGGCGTCCGCCGCCCTCCCCGCCCCGGCCTGGACCGGGTGGGACGGCGGGTCCTGAGGCGCCGACGGGCGGGCGGAGGACCCGGACCCGGACCCGAACCCGGACCCGGAGCCGGTCCGGGCGGGCGGACTTCGGGGGCCGTCGGCCCGGCCCGACTGACCCCGGCCGGGGTCAGTCGCCCTGCGCGCCGTCGGGGCTGTGGCTCGCGCGGCCGCTCCAGAGCGGTTCGAGTCTGCTCCAGGACCGCTGCCAGGCGAGGTCGGCCCGCCGGTCGAGGGTCCGCAGGCGCAGGGCGAGGGCGGCCACGACGCCCGCGCCGACGACGGTGAAGCCCGCGAGGCCCACACAGACCGCCTCGATCGCCACGCCCGCCCGGGTGGTCGGGGGATCGGTCACCAGACCGGCCTCGTCCACCCAGACGGGGACGGTGGTTCCGACCACGGCGGTCCGGTGCACCTCGATGGTGCCGGTGCGCCACTGCCCGTCCGGCGCGGTCCAGGTGGCCTCGGCGGCCACCCTGCCCTGGTAGCCGCCCGCCGAGCGGCTTCCCACGGCGGCTCCGTGCCGGTCGGTGGAGAGCACGACGGCGTCGACCCGGCGCAGCCGTGCCAGGTCCGCGTCGGCGTCCCGCCCGACGGTCCGGTAGCCGAGCAGCGCGCCGACGACGGCGGCGGTCAGGGCGAGCAGGATCGCCAGCGCGGCCGTGCACCAGGCCCGGCCGCGGGACCGGTCCAGCGGGCGGACCAGGGGGGAGCGGTGGCTGCCGAGGGCCTGCCGCAGCTGCCGTCCGGCCCGCCGCGGGAGCGACGCGGGCCGGACCGGGCCGGAGGTGCTGGACACGATGCGTGCTCCTCGGGTGGTAGGTCGCAGCGGCGCTCGGGCGCCCGGCCGGGATCGTCCGCCGGGCTCCGGCTCTCAATCTCCCTCCGCTCCGGCCGCGGCACAAGAGTCGTGCGCGCCCGTACCGCGGCGCCCGCCCGCCGACCGGCCGTCAGGACCGGGGCCCGCCGCGCGACCGGGACGTTCGGCCCTCGGCGCCGGAGGGGTGCCCGGGGCAGGCTGGTGGGTGCCGCGTCCGAGAGGTGTCGGGACGCGGTCGGCCCGGCCCGCTGTGGGGGCAGGTCGGGCCGCCGGTGTGGCGCGGGAGGCGGTGTGGGGCCGCCTCCCGCACACCGCCCCGCCGGTTCCCGGGAGGCCCATTCCTCCAACGGATCAGCGTCTTCGCAGCTCGGAGCCGTATTCTCGCCAGCTATACACTCGGGGTATACGTCGGGTGTATGGTCCTCTCATGAGTGTTCCCCTGACCCTTCTCGGGCTGCTGGAGCGAGAGCCGAGCCACGGCTACGACCTCAAGCGCGACTACGACACCTTCTTCGGCCGGGGCAAGCCCCTGCCCTACGGCCAGGTCTACGCCACGCTCGGCCGACTGGCCCGGGACGGCAAGGTGGTGCCCGGCGAGGCCGAGCCCGGCGACGGCCCCGAGCGCAAGCGCTACGTGATCACCGAGGCCGGTGTGACGGAGTTCGAGCACTGGCTCACCGAGCCCGTCGCGCCCGAGCCCAGCCTGCAGACGGTGCTCTTCACCAAGGTAGTGCTGGCCCTGATGCTCGGCCGCGACGCCGAGGTGTACCTCGACACCCAGCGCGCCGCCCACCTGCGGCGGATGCGCGAACTCACCGACCTGCGCCGGGGCGGCGAGCTGGTCGACGCCCTGCTCGCCGACCACGGGCTGTTCCACCTGGAGGCCGATCTGCGCTGGATCGACCTGACCACCGCCCGCCTGGACGCGCTCGCCGAGGCGGTGCGGTCATGACGCCGCTGATCGAGGCCCGCGACATCACGCTCGCCTACGGCGAGACCCCGGCCCTGCGCGGCGCGAGCCTGGCCGTCGGCGCCGGTGAGGTGCTCGCGATCATGGGCCCCAGCGGCTCCGGCAAGTCGACGCTGCTGCACTGCCTGGCCGGCATCCTCACCCCGTCCTCCGGCGAGGTCCTGTTCGACGGGCAGCGGATCGACACCATGGACGAGGCCGGGCGCAGCGCGCTGCGGCGCGACCGGTTCGGCTTCGTCTTCCAGTTCGGCCAGCTTGTCCCCGAGTTGACCGCCGAGGAGAACGTCGCGCTGCCGCTGCTGCTGAGCGGCACCCGGCGGGCGGCGGCGCTGGCCGAGGCCCGGCCCTGGTTCGCCCGGCTGGGCCTGGACGGCCTGGAGAAGCGCCGCTCCGGTGAACTGTCGGGCGGTCAGGCGCAGCGCGTCGCGCTCGCCCGCGGCCTGGTGGCGCGCCCCCGGGTGCTGTTCGCCGACGAGCCGACCGGCGCGCTGGACTCGCTGACCGGTGAGCAGGTGATGGAGCTGATGGTCGGCGCGGCCCGCGAGCAGGGCACCACCGTCATCCTGGTCACCCACGAGCCCCGGGTCGCCGCCTACGCCGACCGCGAGGCGATCGTGCGCGACGGCCGGGCCACCTCGCTCGCGGCGGGCCCGGTGGGCCGGTGATCGCCTTCGCGCTGCGCCTCGCCGTCAGCGGCGGGCGGGAGGCCCTGGCCCGGCTGGCCGTCATCGCCGCCGCCGTGGCGATCGGCGTCGGTCTGCTGCTCTCCACACTGGCGAGCATCAACGCCGTCGGCCAGGCCAACGACCGGGCCGTGTGGACCAACAGCGGCGCGGCGAGCCGGACCGAGACGGCCCCGGTGGACCCGCTCCGGTGGTGGGCCCACGGGGACTACTACGACGGCGAGCAGATCCTGCGGGTCGACGTCGCCGCCACCGGGCCGACGGCGCCCGTCCCGCCGGGGCTCGACGCGGTGCCGGCGCCCGGGGAGTACTACGTCTCGCCCGCGCTGGCCGAACTGCTGCGCAGGACCCCGGCCGGCGAGCTGGGCGACCGCTTCCCCGGCCGGCCGGCCGGCGTCCTCGGCGACGCGGCGCTGCCCTCCCCGGACTCCCTGTTCGTGGTCGTGGGCCGGACGGCGGCGGAGATCGCGACCGTGCCGGGGGCGCGGGAGGTCACCACCATCGCCACCGCCCTGCCGCCCAGCTGCGACGACGACTGCCCGGGGCAGGGCACGCGCGGGGACGCCATGACGCTGATCCTCTCGGTCGTGGCCGGGGCGCTGATCTTCCCGGTGGTCGTCTTCATCGGCACCGCCACCCGGCTCTCCGCCGCCACCCGCGAGCAGCGCTACGCGGCGATGCGGCTGGTCGGCGCCACCCCGGGGCAGATCGCGCTGATCTCGGCGGTCGAGTCCACGGTGGCCGCCGCCGTCGGCACGGTCCTCGGTTTCGGCCTCCACCTGGCGCTGCGCCCGCTGGTGGCGACCGTCCCGTTCACCGGTGACCGGTTCTTCCTCGACGACCTGACGCTCACCCCGCTCCAGGCGGTGGCGGTGGCCGTCGGCGTCCCGGTGGCGGCGGCGGTCGCGGCCCGGCTGGCGCTGCGTCGGGTCACCGTCTCCCCGCTGGGGGTCACCCGCCGGGTCACCCCCGGGCCGCCGACCTACTGGCGGCTGGTCCCGCTGGTGGCCGGCCTCGCCGAGCTCGGCTTCTTCGTGAACCGCCACCCGGACACCACCGACCAGCAGACGGCGGCCTATCTGACCGGCTTCCTGCTGATCATGCTCGGGCTGGTGGTCGCCGGGCCCTGGCTCACCATGGTCGCGGCCCGGGCCGTCGCCGCCCGCACCAGCCGCCCGGCCACCCTGATCGCGGTGCGGCGACTCGCGGACGACCCCAAGGCCGGGTTCCGCTCGGTCGCCGGGCTCGTCCTCGCCCTCTTCGTCACCACGGCCACGGTCTGCATCATCGGCACCATCAACGAGAACCGCGGCGCGCTCAGCGGGGATCCGCAGACCCGGGTCGTGGTGGAGCACGGCGCGATGGTCGACGAGCCGCCGATGACGGACGCGCTGCCGGAGCGACTGCTGGCGGACCTCCGGGCGGTGCCGGGGTTCCGGGGCCTCACGGTGGGCCACGACAACCCGCGGGCGCTCGGCGCCGAGCCGGGCGAGCGGCCCGGCTTCTCCCCGAGCCTGGTGCTCTGCGGCGACCTCGCGCAGACCCCGGTGGCCGGCCACTGCCCGGCCGGCGCGAGCGTCGCGGGCGTCCCGCAGTGGGCCTTCCTGGACCTTCGGTCCAACGCCGCGCACGAGTGGCCGGCCGCGCCGGTCTCCGCCGAGGAGGCGGCCGCGCTCCCGGTGCGCAACGTCTACGTGACCACCGACGGGTCCGTCGCGGCCATGGAGCGGACCCGCACCCTGCTGACCGAGGCGTACCCGCAGTACCGGGCGCGGACGGTCGGCGACTGGGGCTCCAGCCAGCAGAAGCAGCTGGCCGGCTGGCGGCAGCTGGCCAACGTGGTGCTGCTGACCACGCTGCCGATCGCCGGGTGCAGCCTCGCGGTCAGCGTGGTGGCGGGCCTCTCGGACCGCCGGCGCCCGTTCGCGATGCTGCGGCTCACCGGGGCACCGCTCGGCCTGCTGCGACGGGTGGTCGGGCTGGAGAGCGCGCTGCCGCTGCTGGTGGTGTCGGTGATCGCGACCGGCACCGGGTTCGGGGCGGCGGCGATGTTCCTCAGGTCGCAGATGCACTACGCCCTGGTGTCACCGGGGGTGGTGTACTTCGCGCTGGTGGCGCTCGGGCTGGCAGCCTCGCTCGGGATCATCGCCTCGACGCTCCCGCTGCTGAGGCGGCTGACCGGCCCGGAGGCGGCCCGCAACGGCTGACCCGCTCACGGCTTGACCCGCTCACCGCCGAACCCGCCCGCGGCAGGCCCGCCCGGGCCGCGGTGCCCCGTCGCCCTACCCGGCGACGGGGTACGCGTGCGTCCCGGCCCGGATCACCGGGGGGAGGTGCGGCAGCCAGCTGCCGAGGACCAGCGCCGACGGGTAGAACATCGGCTCGGGCAGCGCGTCGATCGCGACGCGCTCCCAACCCGCGCAGGCGTGCGGCTCGGTGACCAGGGCCGTGGCCAGGCTCGGCGGGGCGAGTACGGCCGCGGTCAGCCGGGGGCGGCCCAGCTCGTGGTCGAGCAGCACGGCGAGCACCCGCATCGCCGAGGCCGGCAGCACGATGCCGGTCTCCTCGGCGAGTTCGCGCGCCGCGGCCTGCTCGAAGGACTCGCCCGGGTCGTCCACCTTGCCGCCCGGCAGGCTCCAGGTGGGCGGCTCGCCGGCGGTGATCCGGTGGCCGAGCAGCACCCGGCCGTCACCGGTGGGCACGATCACGCCGGCGCCGATCAGCGGTGCGGTGGTCAACTCGGTCCTCCTCGCGGGGTCTACCGGACGGCGGGGTCCACCGGACGGCGGGGTCCACCGGACGGTGGGGCCTACCAGGCGGTGGGGCTTACCAGGCGGCGCGGTCGAAGTCCTTCAGGAAGCAGCCGTAGAGGTCCTCGCCCTGCTCGCCGCGGACGATCGGGTCGTACACCCGGGCCGCGCCGTCGACCAGGTCGAGCGGGGCGTGGAAGCCCTCGTCGGCGAGCCGCATCTTGTCCGGGTGCGGGCGCTCGTCGGTGATCCAGCCGGTGTCGACGGCGGTCATCAGGATGCCGTCGGACTCGAACATCTCCTGCGCGCTGGTGCGGGTGAGCATGTTCAGCGCGGCCTTGGCCATGTTGGTGTGCGGGTGCCCCGCGCCCTTGTAGCCGCGGGCGAAGACGCCCTCCATCGCGGAGACGTTGACCACGTACTTGCGGCGGGACGCCGAGGCGGCCATCGCCGGGCGCAGCCGGCTGATCAGGATGAACGGCGCGGTGGAGTTGCAGAGCTGGACCTCCAGCAGCTCCACCGGGCCGACCTCGTTGACCGTCTGCACCCAGCTGTTGGTGGGCGCGAGGTCGGGCACCAGCCCGCCGGCGTCGATCGCGGTGCCGGCCTCGATCCGGGCGGGCGTGGCGGAGCCGGTGACCAGGGCGAGGGAGGTGACGTCCTCGGCGGAGATCCGCTCGCCGCCGCCGGCCGCCTGGGCGGGCAGCGCGGGCAGGTCCACGCTGCCGCTGCCGAAGCGGCCGATGGTGGTGGACTGCGGCAGCTCGCCGGCCGGCAGCGGCGCGGACTCGGCGTTGACCAGCTCGCGGTACGACTCCGGCGGACGGCGCACCGTCTGCGCGGCGTTGTTGATCAGGATGTCCAGCGGGCCGTCGGCGGCGACCTCGTCGGCCAGCGCCAGGACCTGGGCCGGGTCGCGCAGGTCGATGCCGACGATCTTCAGGCGGTGCAGCCAGTCGGCGCTGTCCGGCATCGCGGTGAAGCGGCGGATGGCGTCGTTGGGGAACCGGGTGGTGATGGTGGTGTGCGCGCCGTCGCGGAGCAGCATCAGTGCGATGTACATGCCGATCTTGGCCCGGCCGCCGGTGAGCAGCGCGCGCTTGCCGGTGAGGTCGGCGCGGGCGTCCCGGCGGGCGCGGTTCTTCACCGCGCAGGTCTGGCAGAGGTTGTGGTAGAACGCGTCCACCTCGACGTACCGCTGCTTGCAGGTGTAGCAGGAGCGCGGGCGCTCCAGGATGCCGGCGATCTCGGTGGTGGTGACGGTGGTCAGGCCGAACGCGCCGGCCGTCTCGTCGTCGATCCGGCTGGGCGCGCCGGTGGCGGTGCGGGCGGTGACCTCGCGGTCGTTCGCGGTCTTGCGGGCCCGGGTCTCCTGGCGGCGGCGCTGCTTGAGCGTGCGGAATATGCCGCCGACGGCCTGGCGGACGGTGATCGCGTCCGGGTGGTCGACGTGCAGCTGGTCCAGCTCGGCGATCACGTCCAGGCAGAGCCGCAGCCGCTCGGGGTCGAGGCCGGGACCGTAGTCGATCTCCTCCTCGGTGCTGACCTCCGTGCCGCCGCCCTGCTCGATGCCCTGCTCGATGTCCACGCCCGCCGTCATGATGCCCGCTGCCGCTTTCCTGGATTGCCTCGCCGTTACCGCGTGAATGCTACGGGAGCGGCCCTGGCCGGGGCGAAAAGGCGATCACTTGGAGGAAGCTCCAAGGCGGGGCCCGCGCTGCTGATCATGTGTTGTGCACTGTGCCAGCGATCGGCGTCGAACTGGCTTTTGCCCGCCCCGTGCCGGAGCCGGTTGTCGACGTCAAGGCGGAGTCCGAGCGTAGCTCCGGCGAAGCTCGGGGCCCCGGAGGGGGTCGTAGCGGGTCAGCCGCTGACCGGTTCGAATCCGGACCCCTGACGTCACTTATGGGCGTAGCTCAGTGGTAGAGCGGCGGACTCCAAACCCACGCCCGGAGGTTCGATTCCTTGCGCACACGCGCGGGTTCACGATCTTGGACAACGGGCATGTCATCCGCAAGCACTCGCCGAGCTGGACCGCTCGCGTACCTGCTGAGCCTCCCCGACGCCTCCCGGGAGGACGTCAGGACGCTGGCCGCTAAGTCGCGCGAGGGGCGCACGGCGATCGCTCGCGCGCTGAACGGGTTGGCGGCCGCCGGCCACCGCGTCCGCCGGACCGACCGCGACGCGACGCACTGGCGGGGCAGGTGCGTACCACGGTGTCCGTCCACGAGGTCCCGGTGACGTCGGCCAAGCCGGTGCACACGGCGCCACCGTACCTTCCATCCCTCCGACCGAAGAGCCGCTGGCTGAGGATCCGGACCTCATGGCCCCATGGATCCGGGGGAGATGGCAGAGGCGCACGCGGCCTTCTCAGCCCTTCTCGGAGGGGCGGACGAGGAAGTCTCCATCGCACCCGTGAACAAGCCGCTGGCGGCCACGGAGAGCCCGTTGAGCCCCGTCAGGCCCCGACACATCCCGCCATGTCCGACGGTATGGCGCTGCTGCTGGAACTGGGCCGTCGCGACCCGCGCATGGCCCTGGCCGACAGGGTGCTGACCGACCAATCCGCCGTGGTGAACGGCCTGCTGGCCGGGGATGGCCGGCTGAGGACCTGCTGCGGATCCTCTCCATGCCGCTCTCGGAGAAGATCACCCGCAGCGTGGGAGCGGTCATCTCCGCCCGGCTGTCGAAGATCCCAGGCCGGCCGGCTGCTAACCTCGATCCGTCCCGCGCCCCGTGACGCACACCTGCGACGCCTGCCGGGCCCCGGGCTTGTCCCGTCCCGGGTGTGCCAGCCGTGCCGCGGAGAGGACCCTGAGCCGACGTTCACCGGCGTGACAGTAGAGGGCGGCTGGCGCACACGAGTGCCGTCCTGACGAAAGGACCTTAGGCGATCGGCCGACCACGCTCCCACAGCTCTTCGACGTGGTCTGAGAAGCGGTCGAAGAGGCCGCCGGGCTCCCCTTGTCGAAGGTGCATGAGCGGCGAGTCGTGGCCAACAACCGAGGCTAGGTGAGGCGTCACCATGGCGTCCGCGTCAAACCGGAAGACGCTAAGACTGACGTGGTTGGGACCGTCCTCGGCAGCGCTGAAGCGGGCCTCCAGCCCGGGTAGCTGGCCGACTTTGGCCAGCTCCTCCAGGGTCATCCGAATGCGCGTCGACACGGTCAGCGCGACGCCCTCCACCCGCTCTCGGTGTTTGGTCGCCTCGGACTCGGGGTCTCCGAGCAGGAAGCGGATTCGGCAGCCGGCGTCCGACTTGCGCCGCAGAGTGTTACTGAAGTCTGGCTGCTGGGGCCAGAAGAAGTAGTTCGTGTAGCCGCTGAAGATCAAGTCCGAGGACGAGTCTTCGATTAGCCTGCCCCACACAGACGTTGGACAGGCAGAGCGGTAGGGGTAGACGGCGAAAACCTGCTTGTCATACCCGGTTTTCACCCTTGCACGAATTCCCGACGGCCACAGTACTGCCACGTCGTCTACCCCTAGCACTCGCGCCACATCGTCCTGATTCCGCTGGTGTGGCACCTCCGACTCGTCTCGAAGCCAGCGTCCCACGGTCTTAGGTGTAACCCGTACGGCTGCCGCCAGCCCTGCCGGCTTGATTCCTGCTCTCGCCATAGCATCACGAAGCTGGGTGTTCAAGACTTGACCCCCGGACATTTGGCCTTTCTTAGACTGTAGCGCCTGAGTGGCCGTCATGTCCGCTCGTCGTAAGGCGTATTGGGTTCCTCTGCGGCCGATGATTGAGACGTCGAGCCGAGAGGAGGCAACCGATGGTGACGCGGCAGTACGTCCCGCAGCGTGGGGACCTTGTACACGACAGGCTCACGAAGGCTGTCGGAGAGTTCATGGGAATCGACGGTCAGGTGGTGTACCTCCGACCCGCACGTGGCGGGGTGGAATGGGAAACCTACCTGTCGGAGATCGAGCCGACGCCTGACAGCGGCCGAGGGTTCCACACGTCGGGCAGCGCGGCATGAGCGGCGCGAGCGATCAAACACCAGTGTTCTCCACCAGAGTGGCATGGACGCTCAGCCCGGACCGGGAGCCCGACGCGCCGCCGGTCACGCATCAGCTCTGCTGTGTCTCTGAGGACGAGGGCGGGAACGTCTGTGGGGCGAAGGGCCCACGCTCCGAGTCCGCCGAGAGGGCGCATGCCTGGGTGTTCTCACACGCGGGTGAGCACCCCGCGCACCGCTCGTTCTACGACGCGGTCGAGATGCCCTACGTCCTGAGCCCGGCGGTTGAGCCGGAGCAGCGCGCGCGGTCGGCGCGGTTTTACCCGTCGGAGCACTGAGTGGCAGCCACCAAGAGTCTCAACGAGCGCTCCGAGTGCTCCGAGTGCGACTACTTCGCCCGCGCTGAGGCGCAGTACCCGGCAAGGGACTACCCCACAATCGCGTGCCGGCTCGCCCGGGCCCGTGCAGCCCATGAGGCCGACGAAGAGTACGCATCACTGGAGGCAGCGCATGTCAGATAGCCAGTGGCCCTCTACGTGGCTGGCGTTCCTCGGAGGCCCCGCACCGTACGAGCCGGAGGCCTGGGAGGACGAGCCCGTCGACCCCTACGCGTGGCTCAGGGGCCACGGCTGGCCGCCGGAGCGGCCCCTGGGCCCCGGCCCCGTCCTCACGCCGGAGGAGCACACCGAAGCGCCGCTGACGCCGGACCAGCGCGAGCGCCGCGCCGAACTGCTGGCCCGAGTGCGCGGTGCCCACCACCCGAGGATCCGATGAAGGGGAAGGGACGGTCGTGCCGGAGCTGAGACGTCCGCGGTACCGCGAGCCGCTGGCACCGCCTCTGTACGCCAGCGTAGAGGGGCACATCTTCGCAGAGTTGGACCCGGACGAGAGCGCAATGGGCTGCCAGTGTCCCCGGCGCGCCGACGGCGGGTGCGTGGAGGATCTGGGCCTCCCTGGACTACAGGGGCAGTTTCGGGACCGCTTCCGTCGGCTGTGGACGGTCCTTGGGCGGGAGCGCGTGGCCGATCCCCTCACCGGCAGGGTGCGCTCCACGACGGTAATGATCCGTTGCGTGGAGGGCGGCCGACCGGTCCGCAAGACGATCCGATGCGCCGACGCGCTCGTGACCGAAAGCCAGTACGAGCGGGCCCGGGTTGGACGCCCACCGGCCCACCTAAGGCTTCCGCCCCGGCCGGCTACCCCTGTGGACAGCTAACCGGCCGGTACGGGCCCAGACTCCCGCCCCGGCCGCCGAAATCTTGGCAGAGAGCAGCAGTCGGAGCGGGTTCCGCAACACCGCACGACCCGCCGTTGAGTGACGACGGAACCTTCGCAGCGTGAGGAGAGACAAGTATGCCTGTACCGCCCAAGGCAAAGCCGACGCGCCCGCCCGGACCGGTGCCGCCGGAAGCCGATCCGTCACTGACGGGTAGGGATCAGAGCGTCCAACATCACAGCCAGAACCGAATCCATTGGAGGGACCACCCATGGGCAAGCACGGCGGAGGATCGGGAAGCGACGGAAAGGGGACCGCGGGAGGCGGGAAGGGAGGCGGACACTCCGGGAAGCCCGACACGGCGCCGCTCGACGGCAAGCGCGACGCCCCGCCGAAGAAGTAGGGGTACCCATGACCTGGAGCGAACTGGCCGACACGCTCAAGAACTCCGGTGCGCTGTCAGCTGACTGGGAGCAGACGTTCCGTGCAGTGCCGCGCACCCTTTTCACCCCGGACCGAATCCTCCACGACGGCGAGTGGACTGACCGGGCTGCAGAGCCGGACCGCTGGAACAGCCTGGTGAATTCGGATCTGCCGCTCGCAACGCAGACGTACGACGACGAGGCAACCCCGTCGTCCTCCAGCTCCATGCCGACGGTGGTCACGCAGATGCTCCGGCACCTGGACGTCATGCCGGGCATGCGGGTGCTGGAGGTGGGCACCGGAACCGGTTGGACGGCAGGACTTCTGGCGCACCGGCTTGGCGCTGAGAATGTGACCACCGTTGAGGTGGATCCTGTTCTCGCGATTGAAGCGCGCGACCGGTTGAATGCGTTGGGGCTGCTGCCGACCGTCGCAGCCGGAGACGGGATGCTGGGGCACCCGGAAGGTGCGCCGTTCCATCGGGCCCAGCTGACAGCAGCAGTGCAGCGGGTGCCGTCCCCACTCATCGAGCAGATGACGCCCGGAGGAGTGATCCTCGTCCCGTACGGCACACCGTTCTGCAATGGGGGGCTACTGCGGCTCACCGTGGCTGCGGACGGCCGGTCGGCGAGCGGCCCATTCGTCGAGGATGTGTCGTTCATGTGGGTGCGCGACCAGCGGCCCGAGAGCGGCGACTTCGAGATTGACGACGTCCGGCACGGGGCGTCCGACATCGACCCCGCTGATGTGGCAGAACAGACGCATGCGGCCTTCGCCATCGGCCTGCGGATGCCGGACCTTTTCCGGCAGGACGTGTGGGCCGGCTACGACCGGTTCGGCACGGGCCGCTTCGAGGTCTGGGACGGAGTGTCGTACGCCCATTGTCGTCTGGCGGATTGGGACGGCAAGCACGCGGTGTCGCAGTCCGGCCCACGCTCACTGTGGGAAGAGGTGACGGCTGCACATGCCTGGTGGGTCCGTAAGGGCAGGCCGGATCTCACTCGGTTCGGCATGACCGTGACCGTCGACGGGGAGCACCGTCCATGGCTGGACAGCCCGGAGCACCTCATCGGATAGCCCCTGAAGCCGGCCCGGCCGCCATACGTCCCCCGCGGGGCGGTCGGGCCTCTGGACATCCTCGCGCTACCGGATTCGTCCCCGGTACGCCAGCGGAGGGTGAGCAGAGCCCCCGGCTTGCACCTGCCGGGGGATCTGTGTGTTCCTACAAGCCGCACCGTGACCGGTGGACTAGACCTCGTGTGAACCTTCAGGGCTGACATTCGGACTGGCGTTTTCACCTGCGGTTAAGCGAGGATTGGTCCACGGGTCAAGGGAGCCATGTGCGTCCACCCGTTCCCGGCCCAGTCCGCACCGCAGGTGTATCTACGACAGCCGGAGAACCTTTCAATGCGCTTCCTCAACTCCCAGACCGGCAGCTACGAAGACCGTTCTTTGGTACCGTACGACCTCACGTACGACGACGTCTTCATGGTCCCCAGCCGCTCCGCCGTGGGCTCCCGGCAGGGTGTCGACCTCTCCTCGAACGACGGCACCGGCACCACCATCCCGCTGGTGGTGGCCAACATGACCGCCATCGCCGGCCGCCGGATGGCCGAGACCGTGGCCCGCCGCGGCGGTCTGGTCGCCATCCCGCAGGACATCCCGACCGAGGTGATCGCCGACGTCATCGGCTGGGTCAAGCAGCGCCACCTGGTGCACGACACCGCCATCACGCTGGGCCCGGGCGCCACCGTCGCCGAGGCCCTCTCGCTGCTGCACAAGCGCGCCCACGGCGCGCTGGTCGTGGTCGAGGACGGCAGGCCGATCGGCGTGGTCACCGACTCCGACTGCCAGGGCGTCGACCGCTTCACCGGCCTCGCCGACGTGATGTCCCGCGACCTGCTGCTGCTGGAGGAGGGCATCGACCCGCGCGCCGCCTTCGACAAGCTCACCGAGGCGCACCGCAAGCTCGCGCCGGTGGTCGACGCCGACGGCCGCCTGGTCGGCATCCTGACCCGCAAGAACGCGCTGCGCGCCACCCTCTACACCCCGGCCGTCGACGCGCGGGCCCACCTGCGGGTCGCCGCCACCGTCGGCATCAACGGCGACGTGGCCGGCAAGGCCAAGGCGCTGATCGAGGCCGGCGCCGACGTGCTGGTGGTCGACACCGCGCACGGTCACCAGGAGTCCATGATCAGCGCGCTGCGCGCGGTGCGCGGGCTCGACCCGCAGATCCCGATCGTGGCCGGCAACGTGGTCTCCGCCGACGGTGTCCGCGACCTGGTCGAGGCGGGCGCCGACATCCTCAAGGTCGGTGTCGGCCCCGGCGCGATGTGCACCACCCGGATGATGACCGGCGTCGGCCGGCCGCAGTTCTCCGCTGTCCTGGAGTGCGCGGCCGAGGCCCGCCGGCTCGGCAAGCACGTCTGGGCCGACGGCGGTGTCCGCCACCCGCGCGACGTCGCGATGGCGCTGGCCGCCGGCGCGTCCAACGTGATGATCGGCTCCTGGTTCGCCGGGACGTACGAGTCCCCGGGCGACCTGCAGACCACCGCCGACGGCCGCCAGTACAAGGAGAGCTTCGGGATGGCCTCGGCGCGCGCGGTGAGCAACCGCACGTCGCAGGACTCCTCCTACGACCGCGCCCGCAAGGCGCTCTTCGAGGAGGGCATCTCGCACTCCCGGATGTTCGTCGACCCGGCCCGCCCGGGCGTCGAGGACCTCATCGACTCGATCGTCGCCGGGGTGCGCAGCTCCTGCACCTACGCGGGCGCCTCCAGCCTGGAGGAGTTCCACGAGAAGGCCGTGGTCGGCATCCAGAGCGCGGCCGGCTACGCCGAGGGCAAGCCGCTGCACTCCAGCTGGGCCTGATCGCGGCGGTCCAGACCGAGGAGGGACCAGGCGCCCGACGCACGGTCAACCGACGGCCGGCCGGTTCCTCGCCACGGGGAGCCGGCCGGCCGTCGGCCGCTCGGGAGCGGGCGGCCCGTCCGCCGGGGGTGCCGCGCCCCCGGCGCGGGGCCGGTCCGGGCCGAGCGGGGTGAGCAGGGCGCGGCCGAGCAGGCCGACCGAGGTGTCCAGCGTGGCGGCGAGCGCCGCGGCGGCCGACGGCACGCCGCGCAGCTGCCAGAGCGCGCGGACGGTCGCCCAGGCCGCCTCGCGGGCGGTGTCGACCGACCAGGTGCCCAGCAGGTGCGTCAGCGGCTCGGCCCGCTCCAGGGCGTCCGGCCCGGGCATCAGCTGCTCCCGGACGGCCGTCTCCACCCCGGCCAGCAGGTCGTTGACGCGGTGGTAGTCCCCGGCGAGCCGCTCGGGCCCGCAGCCGAGCCGTCGGCAGGTGTCGAGCACGGCGAGCGGCAGGTCGTGCTGGATGTGGGCGTTCATCCCGGCCAGCGCGAACTGCAGCGGGTGCACGCCCCGGTGCGCCCGCAGGGCGAAGAGCGGCCGCCAGCAGGCCGGTACCGGCCGCCCGGCCGCCTCGGCGTCCAGGGCCAGCAGGTAGCGCCCGGCGAAGACGACGTCCAGCTCGGCCATCCCGGCCGGGTCGGCGAAGTACGGGCGGCCGGGGCGGTCCGGGGCGCCGCGTGAGCGCTCCGGGCGCGCCAGCCGGCGGCGCACCGCGTCCGTGACGGTGAGGTACATCCGGTTGAACACCGCCACGCCGTCGTCCGGGGGCAGCCCGGCCCCGATCGCCCGCAGCCGGCCGAGCACCTCGTCGACCGTCCGCGTGGCCGGTGCCCCCGCTCCCGCCCCCGTCACCGAGGCCGCCGTACCGGGCATGCGTCACCCTCCGATGTCGATCGTGCACTGATCGCATCATCGTGACAGCGGCCCGGGCGAACGGTCGGGCGCCGCGCGGAGGCCGGGCCGGTGCGCGCCCGGTGCCGTCAGCCCAGCTCGTACTCCAGGGCGTAGGTGTGGCCGCCGTCGTCGTCCACCGACAGCTCGAAGGTGCCGGTGATCCCGGCCAGCTCACCGGCCCCGGTGCCCGCCACCACCCGGATGGCGAGCGGCTCGCCCTGGCTGCCCGGCGCCGCGTGCTGGAGCACGAACGAGCCCGCGCGCCCGTCCAGCTCGCCGGTGAACCGCTCCACCGCGACGTACGCGGCCGGTCCGCCCGCGCCGTCCAGCACGGAGAGCATCCGCACCACGCTGCTGCCGGTCAGGCCGCCCGTGAACTCCTTGGTGATCCGGATCCGGCCGAGCGTGGCGCCCGGCTGCTCGTCCGTCTCCTCCGGCTCGAAGGCGGTCAGCTGGAACGATCCGTGCGTGCTCCGGCCCATGGCACTGTCCCCTCGACGCCGCTGCTCGGCCGGCACCGCGCCGGTCGCGTCCACAGCCTGGCACGGGGGACCGACAACGGCCCGGGCGGCGGGCGGTCACCGTACCCAGGCCGGCGCTCACCGCTCCCGGGACGGCGCTCACTCCTCCCAGCGCAGGGCGAGGAGCGCCGCGTCGTCGGTCGGCCCGGCGGCGCCGACCCAGTCGCCCACCTCGGCGAGCAGCGCGTCCAGGACGGCCCCGGGGCCGGTCGCCGGCAGCGCGGCGAGCCGCTCCGCCAGCGGGTAGAACCGGTCCGCGGTGTCGCGGGCCTCCGAGACGCCGTCGGTGTAGAGGATCAGCAGGTCCCCCGGGAGCGGCTCGAAGCCGCCCGCCCGGTAGTGCCCGCCGATCAGCCCGAGCAGGCCCAGCGGCGGGGCGTGCAGCGGCGGAGCCAGCTCGGTCACCCGGCCGGCGCGGCGCAGCAGCGGGTGCGGATGCCCGCAGTTGACGAAGCGGGCCGGCCCGCCGGCCGGTGCCACGTCCAGCAGGAAGGCGGTCGCGAAGCGCTCGTTGACCCGGCGCTCGGACAGCGCGGCGTCCAGCCGTTCCGCCACCCGGACCAGGTCGGGCTCGGTCCGCGCGGCCTCCCGGAACACGCCCAGCACGTCCGTGGCGGTCTCCACCGCCGGGAGCCCGTGGCCCTGGACGTCCCCCAGCAGGATCCGGATCCCGTGCGGGGTGTCCACCACCTCGTAGAGGTCCCCGCCGATCCGGGCCTCGGCCGCCGCGGCGGCGTACCGCACGGCCACCCGCAGTGGTCCGATCCGCTCCGGCGGCGGGCGCAGCAGGGCCCGCTGCGCCGCCTCGGCCACCGTCCGGACCTGGGTAAGTTCGCGCTCCCGGGCCGCCACCAGGACGACGTTGGCGGCACTGGCCAGGGTGGCGGCCAGGACGGTGATCAGCGCGGCGAGGTGCACGGACAGCGGCAGCCCGCTGTTGCTGAGCTCCAGCAGCACCACGGCGGCGGTGGCGACCGCCCCGGCGAACAGGGGCACCCGGGCCGAGCGGGTGATCGCCCCCGCCAGCATCGGCGCCACCGCGAGCACCGGGGAGAGCGTCGTCCCCGGCCCGGTGATCAGGTCGGCCACCACGGCCGCGACCAGCAGCAGGAACGCGCAGCCGAGCAGCCGCTTGGCCCGCCGGGGCAGGCGCAACGCCGGCAGCGCGTCCTCCGGGCCGTCTCTGGTCACGCGTACACCTCCGGTGGGCGGGGCCCACTGTCCACTCTCCACCGGCCCGGCCGTCCCCGGCACCTCGGGCATCCGGCTGGGCCCCGGGAGCCGCGGGGGCCCCGGTTAGGGTGGCGGTGAGATGAGACGCAAGCGCAAGGCACCGACCGCACCCCTCCCGCAGCGCCGCGGGGTGGACCCGGTGCACCTGCGGCTGCCCGCCGAGGGGCCGTGGCCGACGGTGCGCGCCTACCTGGCCGAGCGGCTGCCGACCGTCGACCCGGCGCGGATCGACGCGCTGCTGAGCGGGCGCGAGATCGTCGGCGTGGACGGCCCGATCGGGCCGGAGGAGCCGTTCCGCCCCGCCGGTCACCTCTGGCTCTACCGGGACCTGCCCGCGGAGGTCCCCGTCCCGTTCGAGCTGGAGGTGCTGTACCGGGACGACCACCTGGTGGTGGTCGACAAGCCGCACTTCCTGGCCACCACCCCGCGCGGCCGGCACGTCGTCGAGACGGCGCTCTCCCGGCTGCGGCACGGGCTCGACCTGCCCGCGCTCAGCCCGGCGCACCGGCTGGACCGGCTGACGGCGGGCCTGGCGATGTTCGTGGTGCGGCCGGAGGACCGGGGCGCCTACCAGACGCTCTTCCGGGACCGGCTGGTGCGCAAGGAGTACCAGGCCGTCGCACCGCACGATCCGGCGCTCGCGCTGCCCCGTACGGTCCGCAGCCACATCGTCAAGGAGCGCGGCGTGATCGCGGCGCGGGAGCTGGACGCCCCGCCCAACAGCGAGAGCCGGATCGACCTGGTCGAGCACCGGGACGGTCTGGGCCGCTACCGGCTGCGGCCGCTCAGCGGGCGCACCCACCAGCTGCGGCTGCACATGAGCGGACTCGGGGTGCCGATCCTGGGGGATCCGGTGTACCCGGTGGTGCTGCCCGAGCCGGCCCCGGACGACTTCCGCCGGCCGCTGCAACTGCTCGCCTCCGTGGTCGAGTTCACCGACCCGCTGACCGGCCGGCCGCACCGCTTCGAGACCCGCCGCACGCTGGCCGCCTGGGTCGATCCGCAGTCCTGGGCGGCCGCCGACGCGCCGGTCCCCGCACCCCGTCCGGCTCGGGATCCGGACCGGGGCTCCGACGAGGACACCGACCGGGACTCCGACCGGGACCGGGACCACGGCCCGGGCCTCGGTCCGGCGATCTAGGCCGAACGGACCACCGGCCCCCCGGCCTGCGGTCCGATCCGCACCGGACCGCCCCGGAGCGATCGTGGTGCCATGAACGCACCTCAGCACACCGCAGGATCCGCCGCCCCCGTCGCCGTGGTCACCGGTGCCTCGCGCGGCCTCGGCCGGGCGCTGGCCCGGGCGCTCGCCGCCGACGGCTGGCAGCTGGTGATCACCGCCCGCGACGCGGCCGAACTCTCCGCCGTCGAGGCCGAACTGGCCGCCGTCACCACGGTGGTCGCACCGGCCGGCTCGGTCGTCGACGACGGCCACCGGGCCCGCCTCGCCGAGGCGGCCGCCGGCCTCGGCGGAGCACGGCTCCTGGTCAACAACGCCGGCACGCTCAACGGCTCCGACACGACCGACGTCCCGCTGCCCCGCCTCGCCGACGTCCCGCTGCCCGATCTGCTGGAGACCTTCGAGGTCAACGCCCTGGCGCCGATCGCGCTCACCCAGCTCGTGCTGCCCCAGCTGCGCCGGCACGGCGGGGCCGTCCTGAACATCAGCTCGGACGCGGCCGTCGAGGCCTACCCCGGGTGGGGCGGCTACGGCGCCAGCAAGGCGGCACTGGACCAGGCCTCCGCCGTGCTGGCCCGGGAGGAGGAGGCGGTGCGGGTCTGGGCGGTGGACCCGGGCAGCATGCGCACCCGGATGTACCAGGACGCCTGCCCGGGCGAGGACATCTCCGGCGAGCCGCTCCCCGAGACCGTGGTGCCCGCGCTGCTCGCCCTGGTGGGCGGCAGCCGGCCCTCCGGCCGCTACCGTGCCGCGCACCTCCCGGCAGGTGCGCGGGCCGCGCGATGACCGCCGCCGCGGACCCCGGGATCGACGTCACCGTCCCGCCCGAACTCTCCGCCCGGGCCCCGGCGGAGGCGCGCGGCACCGCCCGCGACGGCGTGCGGATGCTGGTCGGCCGCCGGAGCGGGCCGGCCGTCGGGCACCGCCGCTTCACCGAGCTGCCCGAGGTGCTGCGCCCCGGGGACCTCCTGGTGGTGAACAACTCGGCGACCCTGCCCGCCGCGCTGCCCGGCCGGCTGGCCGACGGCACCCCCGTGGCGCTGCACCTCTCCTCGGCCCGGCCGGACCGGCGCGGGGCCTTCCTGGTCGAGCTGCGCCGCCCCGCCCCCGGCGCGGCGGCCGCCTTCTGGCCGCCGGAGGAGTCCCCGGCCCGGCCGGGGCTGCGGGTGGCGCTGCCGGGCGGCGCCGCGGCCGACCTGGTCGAGGCGTTCACGCCCCGGCTCTGGCGCGCCCGACTCGCCCTGCCCGAACCGCTGGTGGCCTACCTGGGCCGCCACGGCAAGGCGATCCGGTACGGCTACGTGGACCGGGACTGGCCGATCGAGGCCTACCAGACGGTCTTCGCCACCGTGCCGGGCAGCAGCGAGATGCCCAGCGCCGCCCGGCCGTTCACCGCCGGGGTGGTGGCCCGGCTGGCCGGGCGGGGCGTGCTGGTCGCGCCGATCACGCTGCACACCGGTGTCGCCTCGCCGGAGGCGCACGAGGCGCCGTACGCCGAGTGGTTCCGGGTACCGGCCGCCACGGCCCGGCTGGTCGGCCACGTCCGGGCCGGTGGCGGGCGGGTGATCGCGGTCGGCACCACCGCCGTCCGGGCCCTGGAGTCGGCGGTCGCGCCGGACGGGAGCGTCCGGGAGGCCGAGGGCTGGACCGAACTGGTGGTCACCCCCGAGCGCGGGGTGCGCGCGGTGGACGGCCTGCTCACCGGCTGGCACGAGCCCCGGGCGTCCCATCTGCTGATGCTCGCCGCGGTGGCCGGCCGGCCGCTGCTCGAACGCTGCTACGCGGCGGCCGTCCACGAGCGCTACCTGTGGCACGAGTTCGGCGACGTCAACCTGCTGCTGCCGGACTAGGCCCGGCCGGGCGGCGGCCGGCCGTCAGCCGGCCGCGGGCGCGAAGAGCGTGCGCGCCGCGTGGTCGGTGTCGAGGTACTCGCGGACGGCGGTGATCAGGCCGTTCTCGACGGTGAAGACGCCCAGGCACCGGTTGTGGTACGCGGCGCCGTTGGCCGCCGTCCCCCGCGCGGTCCACTCGGCGACCACCTGCGGGCCGTCGGCGAGCAGACCGGTCAGCGTCACCTCCAGGGGGGTGCCGGGCGCGAACAGCGTGCCCACCGAGCCGAGGAAGTCGTCGAGGATGGCGGTCCGGCCGCGCCAGACCCCGGACAGCGGCAGGTCGCCCGGGTAGGACCAGGTGGCGTCCTCGGCGAACGAGGCCGCCGCGGTGGGCAGGTCGCCCTCGGCGATGGCGGTGACGTAGCGCTCCACGACGGCGCGGGGGTCCAGCGGGTTCAGGACGGCTCGGTTCACGACGGCTCGGTTCACGACGGCTCCTCGGGTTGCGGTCCGGGACGGTCGCCGGGCCCCTCGCCCGGCCGCGCCGTCCTGTGGGGCCAAGCCAACCGCCCGGCCGCCGGGCGGGCCAACAACCCGGCGTGGGCGGCGACAAGGATCGGTTGTCGTACCAGGCCGGGGCGGGTGCGCGGCCGGGGGAGGAGCTACCAGGGCCGGCTGCCCGGCGGCAGCTCCAGCTCGAACCAGACCACCTTGCCCTCCCGGGTGCGCCGGGTGCCCCAGCGGTGCGCGAGTTCGTTGACCAGGTGCATGCCGCGCCCGCCCTCGTCCTCCTCCCGGGCGCGGCGGATCCGCGGCGACTCGCTGTCCCGGTCGGCGACCTCCACGGTGAGCACCCGGTTGTGGAACAGCCGCAGCTGGACGGGGGATCCGGCGTGCACCAGCGCGTTGGTGATCAGCTCGCTGGTGAGCAGTTCGGTCCAGTCGGCGAGCGCGCCCAGGCCCCAGCCGGCCAGCGTCTCCCGGGTGAAGCGGCGGGAGTGCGCGACCATCGCGTGGTCGTCGCTGAGCGAGAGGGTGGCGATCCGGTCGGTGCCGGTCGGCCGGGCCTGGGCCAGGATGATCGCGATGTCGTCCTCGCTGGTGCGGCCGGTGAGTTGGGCGAGCACGGCGTCGCAGGTCTGCTCCAGCGTGCGGTGCCGGTCGCCGACGGTCCGGCAGAGCAGGTCCAGGCCCTCGTCGAGGTCGCGGCCCCGGCGCTCGACCAGGCCGTCCGTGTAGAGCGCCAGGATGCCGTCCTCCGGGAGCGTGAACTCGATGCTCTCGAAGGGGACCCCGCCGACGCCGAGCGGCGCGCCCGGGGGCAGTTCGACCAGCTGGGCCCGGCCGTCGGCGTCGGCCACCACCGGCGGCAGGTGGCCCGCGCAGGCGGCGGTGCAGCGTCGGTCCACCGGGTCGTAGATCACGCAGACGCAGGTGGCGAACTGGCCCTCGCCGATCTCGGCGGTGGCCTCGTCGAGCCGGTGCATCACCCGTTCCGGGTCGAGGTCGAGGGTGATCAACGTCCGTGCCACGGTGCGCAGCTGGCCCATCGTGGCGGCGGCCCGGATGCCGTGGCCCATCACGTCGCCGACCACCAGCGCGACCCGGCCGGAGGAGAGCGGGACGATGTCGAACCAGTCGCCGCCGACCTCGCTGACCACGCTGCTGGGCAGGTAGCGGTAGGCGATCTCCAGGCCGATCGCGCGGTGGATCTCCTGCGGCAGCAGGCTGCGCTGCAGGGTGAGCGCGGTGTCCCGTTCGCGGCGGTAGAGCCGGGCGTTGTCCATCGCGAGCGCCGTCCGCGCGGCCAGCTCCTCGGCGAGGGCGCGGTCCGCCGGCCCGTACGGCACCGGGTTCCTGGTCCGCAGGAACTCCGCGCCGCCCAGCACCATCCCGCGGGCCAGCAGCGGCACCATCAGATAGGAGTGCACCCCGGCGTCCAGGCCCGGCTGCACCCGGTCCGGCGCGGCCACGATCCCGCGCAGCGCCGTCTCGTCCACCTCCGAGACCAGGATCGACCGGCCGGTGCGCAGGCTCTGCGCGTACACCTGGGCGGACTGCGAGGTGGCGCCCACCTGGTCGGCGGCGGCCGCCATGGTGCCGTCCGGGCCGGCCTCGCCGACGGCGACCGCCCGCATCAGGACGGAGCCGTCGTCCGGCACCGGGCTCGGGTCCTCGCCGCCGAGGACCGCGTCGCGCAGGTCGACGGTGACGAAGTCGGCGAACCGCGGGATCACCACCTCCACCAACTCCTCGGCGGTGCGGTGCAGATCGAGCGTGGTGCCGATCCGGGTGCTGGCCTCGTTGAGCAGGGAGAGCCGCTGCTGGGCCGCCCAGGCCTCGTCCAGGGCGCGCTGGCGGGCGGCGGCCGCGTCGCGCTCCCGGGTGAACAGCAGCGCGTTGTCGATCGAGACGGCCGCCCGGACCGCCAGCTCTCCGGCGAGCGCCAGGTCGTCGTCCTCGTACGGTCGTTCGACCACCGTCCGGTAGAAGGCGGCGACGCCGACCGGCGAGCCGCGGGCGATCAGCGGCACCACCATGAACGAGAGGACGTTCTGCTCCCGCGCGGCCGCGGTGCGGACGGGGTCGTCGGCGAACCAGGCCATCCCCTCCTCGTCCATCCGCGGCACCAGCACCGGTTTGCGGTGGGCGAGGCTCCACGCGTACGGCGAGCCGGGCGCGAACCGCTGCACCCCGCCGGTGCGGTCGATCGGCTCCAGCGTCGAGCCGTGCGCCGAGTGGAACGCCATCCGGCGCAGCACGGCGGAGCCGTCCGCCGGGGCGCGGACCTCGCGCTCGCCGCGCACCAGGTCGTCCAGCACCTCCACCACCACGGTGTCGGCCAGCCGCGGCGTCGCGACCTCGGCCAGCTCCTTCGCGGTCTGGGCCAGGTCGAGGGTGGTGCCGATCCGCGCCGAGGCGACGTTGACCAGGGCCAGCCGTTCCTGCGCGGCCTTCGCCTCGCGCAGCGCCTGCTGGCGGGCGAGCACCGTCTGGTGCTGGCGCAGGTAGAGCCGGGCGTTGTCGATGGCGACGGCGGCCCGCGAGGCCAGCTCGTCACCGAGCGTGATGTCCGCCTCGGCGAACGCCTCCCGCTCGCCGCGCCGGGAGTACACCACCATGCCGAGCGTGGTGCCGCGCGCCACCAGCGGGGTGATCCGCACCGAGCGGGGCCGGTCGCCGAGGTAGGCCTGTCGGCGGCTCTCGGTGATCGCCGAACTCAGCGGCGGCAGCTCCCAGGACGGCGTCACCACCGTCCGCCCGGTCGCCAGCGCCCTCCCGTACGGGGAGTCCGGCGACAGCTCGTACACCGAGTCCACCGGCAGTGCCTCGGCGGGGTAGAGCGGGTCGGTGGTGGCGAGCGCCAGCCGCCGGACCAGGTGCGGGACGGACGGGTCGAGCGGCTCCACGGTGCGCCCGGCGACCAGGGCCTCCAGCGCGAACACCCCGCTGATGTCGGCGACCCTGGGCACCATCGCGTCGGCCAGCTCCCGGGCGGTCTGCCGCAGGTCCAGGGTGGTGCCGATGGAGGCGGTGGCGTCGACGAGCAGCGCCAGCCGCTCCTGGGCGCGGGCGGCCCGGGCGTCCGCGCGGAACCGTTCGGTGATGTCGATGAGCGTCGAGCTGACCCCGAGGACCTCGCCGCCCGGGTCCTCCAGCCGGAAGTAGGAGGCCGACCAGGCGTGGTCGTGCGTCGGGTCGCCGGGGGTGCGGCCGTGCGAGCGGGCGTCCACGACCGGATCGCCGCTCTCCAGCACCTGCCGCATCACCTCCTCGCTCTCGGCGCCGTTGATGCCGGGCAGCAGTTCGGTGAGGCGGTGGCCCAGGTGCGCCTCGGCCGGCAGGCCGTTGACCCGGGCCAGTGCGTCGTTCAGCCGGACGAAGGCCAGCCGGCTGTCGTACACGGCCATCCCGACGGGGGACTGCGTGAAGAACCCGTCCAGGACGGCGAGGTCCGCCTGGATCCGGCGCAGCGTCGTGACGTCGGACGCGACGGCCAGCACCAGCGGACTGCCGCCGGGGCCGGAGATCGGGTGGGTGCGGAACTCCAGGTTCACGTAGTGGCCGTCCCGGTGCCGGACCGGGAAGACGCCCGACCAGCCGCGCCCGTCCACGATCTCCTGGAAGAGCTCCAGGACCTCGGGCCGCTGGTCGTCGGTGGCCAGCAGCTGCGCGGCCAGCGAGCCGATGGCCTCCTCGGTGCTGTAACCGAGCAAGGCCTCGGCGTCACTGCTCCAGTGCAGGATCCGCCCGTCCGCCTCGATCAGGGCGGTCGCGATCGGGACCATCAGCAGGGCGTCCTGACGCGACCCCCCGGCGCCCGGGCGCCCCGGGCGCGGCCCCTCGGAGCCGCCGGTATCACGTTGCTCGTTCACCATGGCCAGAGAACCGCCCGGAGATCGTTTCTGCCAGCCCTGCCATCTTCCCACGGCCCCCGCACCCCCGCCCCGCGCACTCCGCCGGGGCGCCGCCGCCCGCCCTGCCCCGGCCGCACGCGGCGGGACGGGGGCGCGCCACCGCGGTCGGTCCCGCGAGGTCAGTCCAGCGCCTCCAGGACGGTGGCGTTGGCCAGGCCGCCCGCCTCGCACATGGTCTGCAGGGCGTAGCGCGCGCCGCGCCGGCGCATCGCGTGCACCAGGGTGGTCATCAGCCGGGTGCCGCTCGCCCCGAGCGGGTGGCCGAGCGCGATCGCGCCGCCGCTCACGTTGACCTTGGCCGGGTCGACCCCGGTCTCCTGGAGCCAGGCCAGCACCACCGAGGCGAACGCCTCGTTCACCTCGAACAGGTCGATGTCCGCCGGCGAGAGCCCGGCCCGCCGCAGCACCTTCTCGGTGGCGGGGAGCACGCCGGTGAGCATCAGCAGCGGGTCCGAACCGGTCACCGCGAAGGAGTGCAGCCGGGCCAGCGGGCGTAGGCCCAGCCGGGCGGCCGTCTCGCTGCTGGTGATCAGCACCGCCGAGGCGCCGTCGTTGATCGGGCTGCTGTTGCCGGGCGTCACCGACCACTGGATCTGCGGGTACCGCTCGGCCATGGCGGGGTCGGTGAAGGAGGGCCGCAGTCCGGCGAGCACCTCGGGTGTGCTGCCCGGACGCACCGACTCGTCCCTCGTGACGATCCCGGCGGGCGTCGGCACCGGGGCCAGCTCCGCCTCGAACCAGCCGGCGGCGTGGGCGTGCGCGGCCTTGGCGTGCGAGTCGAGGGCGAAGGCGTCCATCGCCTCCCGGGTGACGGACCACTTGGCGGCGATCAGCTCGGCGCTGACGCCCTGCGGGATCAGCCCGCCGGGGTAGCGGGCGTTGATCGCGGCGCTGAACGGGTCCGCGCCGGGCGGCACGTTGGACCACATCGGCACCCGGCTCATCGACTCGACGCCGCAGGCCACCACCAGGTCGTACGCGCCCGCGATCACGCCCTGGGCGGCGAAGTGGACGGCCTGCTGGGAGGAGCCGCACTGCCGGTCCACGGTGGTCGCCGGGACGGACTCCGGCAGACCGGCCGCCAGCCAGGCGTAGCGGGTGGTGTTCATGGCCTGCTCGCCGACCTGGTCGACGCAGCCGCCGATCACGTCGTCGACCAGGGCCGGGTCGATCCCGCTGCGTCCGACCAGGGTCCGGAGGGTGTGCGCGAGCAGTTCCACCGGGTGGACGGCGGAGAGCGCGCCCCCCGGTTTGCCCTTGCCGATGGGGGTGCGGACAGCTTCGACGATTACGGCGTCACGCATGACGGCCGCCTTCCTCTGCGAGGGGCTCCGGGCGGTCGGGCCCGGGGCACGAGGGTAGTTGGAAAGCCGAACCCACTATAGAGGAGTGGGTTTGGAAATCCAACCATCGAACCTCGTCCGTCCTCGGTCCGGTCAGGCGGCGGCCTCCGGGCAACGGCTCTGCAGGGTCCGCAGCAGGGCTATGCCGCCCGGATCGACCGAGCGGCGGGTGTTGGCCAGGGCGATCACGCCCACCTGCTTCTCGGGGTCGAAGGCGACGAAGGAGCGGAAGCCGCCCGTCCCGCCGTTGTGCCAGATCTGCAGGTGGCCGCCCTGGCGGGGGTGCAGCCGGTGGCCGAGCCAGCCGAGGTGCACCCAGGCGAACGGGTTGACCCGGTGCTCCACCTCCCGGGTGAGGGCGATCGCCGGCGCCAGGGGCTCGCCGCCGTCCGTGCCGCAGGCCAGCTGGGCCCGGAGCAGTACCGCCAGGTCGGCGGCGGTCGAGCGGAACCCGCCGGCGCCGGCGAGGTCGGCCAGCTGCCAGCCGGGCACCGGTCGGCGCCCGGGCGTGTGGCCCTGGGCGAGCCGGTCGGCCCGCTCCCCGTCGACGCGGATCACCGTGTCGGTGAGCCCGAGCGGTTCGCAGACCTCCCGGGTCACCAGCTCCTCGTACCCGGTGCCGGCCCGGTGGGCCAGCGCCAGGCCCAGCAGCCCGGCGCCGAGGTTGGAGTAGCGGAAGCCCCGCCCGGGAGCGGCCCGGGGTCTGGTCCGGGCGAGCCCGGTGAGCAGCATGTCGGAGGTGCAGCCGCGGTACGGGTCCGGCTTGTTCGGGCGGAGCAGTGCGGGCAGCAGCATCCCGGCGGGCAGCCGAGGCAGGCCGGAGGTGTGGGTGGCGAGGTGCCGCAGCGCGATCGGCCTGCCGCGCCTGGCCGGCACGCTCACCCCGGCCGGCAGGGCGCCCGCCAGGACGTCCGCCAGCGGTTCGTCGAGCGCCGTCGAGCCGTCGAGCGCCATCCGGGCCAGCGCGAGCGAGGTGAACACCTTGGTCACCGAACCGATTTCGAAGACCGTCCGCGGGCCGGGCACGTCACCGGGCCGGTCGGCGGCGGTGCTCCCGGCGCCCCGGATCTCCACCGCGCCGCCGGCCAGGCCGGCGACCACCACGCCGACCTGCTGGGTCGCGAGCCGGTCGGCGGTCTGTTGGACAAGGCTGCCAAGGTCGTTCATGGCTTCGAGCCTAGGTGTCCGGCGGAGCCCGGTCGTCCGCCCGGACGACGATTCCCGCCCCCGCCGGTCCTCCGTCAGGAGTACGCCCCGCTGCTCCCCCTGATGTGCGGGGAGAGCGGCGGGGCGTAGCGGGGCGGAGTCGCCCCTGGCGCGGCGTCAGCAGCCCAGGTTCGGGCCCGGGACGGTGCCGAGGATCTGGGTGAAGGACTGGTAGGCGTTGATCCGGCTCTGCACCTGCGCCGGGTTGCCGCCGTTGCACTCCAGCGAGCCGTTGATGCTGCGGATCGTCTCGCCGAAGCCGGCCCCGTTGACCATGGCGTTGTGCGGGGTCATGGTGCCCGGGCCGGTCTGGGTGTTCCAGTACCAGAGGGCGGTCTTCCAGGCCACCGCCGGGTCGGTCTGCACCAGGCCGGGGTTGTGCAGCAGGTCGATGCCCAGGGCGTCGCCGGCGGCCTTGTAGTTGAAGTTCCAGCTCAGCTGGATCGGACCGCGCCCGTAGTACGCGGCCTGCCCGGCCGGGCACCCGTACGGCTGCGAGCTGTCGCAGTAGTGGGGGTAGTTGGCCGTGTTCTGCTCGACCACGTAGACCAGCCCGCCGGTCTCGTGGTTCACGTTGGCGAGGAAGGCCGCGGCCTCCTGCTTGCGGACGGTGTCGCCGCCGGTGTTCGCGAAGGCCGGGTAGGCGCTGAGCGCGTCGAGCAGCCCCTGGTAGGTGTAGAAGGAGTTCCGGTTCGGGAACATCTGGTTGAACTGCGCCTGGCTGACCGGGAACCCGCCGGGGTTCGGGGTGGTGGGGGTGGTCGGGCCGCAGCTGTACGGCTCCCAGTACCAGGTGCTGATCACCGGGTCGTAGCCCGGGTTGTCGTGGGTGGCCCGGTAGTACCCGCCGTTGGTGTAGCGGACGATCGCGCCGGTGGTGTACGCGCGTCCGGCGACCCAGTCCGGGTAGACGCAGCCGCCGGGGGTCGGCGTCGGGTCGGTCGAGCCGCCGCAGGAGCCCTGGTCGGCCCAGACGCCGGTGCCGGCGGTGCTCGGGGTCTCGTTCTGGGTCCACCACTTGGCGGACCAGTTGTGCCCGTTGTAGGAGACGGCCGCGCCGCCGGTGTACGCGGTGGACGCGTTCCACGGCGTGGCGCAGGCGGCCGCGTTGGCCGCCGAGGCGGGCAGCAGCAGGAACACGGCCAGCGCCGTGACCAGCGCGGACATCAGTGCGAGCAGGCGTTTCGTTGACACTTGATCACCCCTTGTGCGGTGGGGGCCGCACGGTCGTGGAGGGAGGTGGGTCGTGACAGGGAGCGCGCGGCCCCGCGGTGTGCGGCGCGTCGTGGGGGACGGGCCGCCCGAGGTGCGGCCGACCGGGATGCGGCCGGGAGAGGTGCGGTCCGGCGGGGGGTACGGGCCGGTGCGGGCCGTGCGGGGTTAACCCCAGACTCAAGCGGAATGGTCTATACCTGTCAAGGGCATGACGGGGGTTCGGGGCGAATTCGGCCGGAACCGGACGGTGCCGCGGAGTCTGCGAGGATGGCGCCATGGAAGAGACTCCCGGGCCGGCCGCCCCGGCCGGTCCCGGCGCGCCGATCAGGTCGGGCATCCCCGACCACGGTCGGGTGCCCAAGTACTACGCCGTCAAGGGCCGGCTGGAGGAGTTGCTGGACGAGCTCGGCGAGGGCGGCGTGCTGCCGACCGAGCGCGATCTCGCGGCCCGCTTCGAGGTGGCCCGGGAGACCCTCCGCCAGGCGCTGCGCGATCTGCTGATCCAGGGCCGGGTCCGCCGCCGCGGCCGCGGCACCGTGGTCGCCGGGCCGAAGCTGGAGCAGCCGCTCTCGCTGGCCAGCTACACCGAGGGCGTCCGCCGCCAGGGGCGGCTGCCCGGCCGCACCCTGATCGGGCTGGAGCGGTTCGCCGCCGATCCGCTGCTCGCCGGGCAACTGGCCATCGCGGTGGGGGAGCGGGTCTGGCACCTGGAGCGGGTGCTGCTCGCGGACGGCGAGCGGGTCGGCCTGGAGAGCACCTACCTGGCGGTGGCCCGGGTGCCCGCGCTGGACCGGGAGTTCGACCCCGGGGCGTCCTTCTACGCCTTCCTCCGGGAGAAGGCCGGCATCGAGTTCGGCGGGGCCGACGAGCGGATCGAGACGGTGCTCGCCTCCCCGCGCGAGGCGCTGCTGATCGGCACCCCGCCCGCCCTGCCGATGCTGCTGCTCCACCGGCTCACCAGGGACGCGGACGGCGTGCCGCTGGAGCGGGTCCGCTCGCTCTACCGGGGCGACCGGTTCAGCTTCACCACCCGGCTGGAAGCCGGCTGACGCCCGGTCCGGCGCCGGACACCTCGCACCCGGCCCCGCCGCGCCCGGCCGCACCGCCGCCGGGCCCCCGGACGGCCCGGCGGACCCGACGCC